>JAVFAU010000184.1:0-4832 GCA_034002335.1 Bdellovibrionales bacterium
GCACATCAACTGAAATCGGGCGTGTCGCCCCGACTGGCGTGATCTCACGCTCTTGCAAGACACGCAGGAGCTTTACTTGAAGATCAAGACTCATGTCGCCGATCTCGTCGAGAAAAATTGTTCCTCGATGGGCGAGCTGGAATTTTCCCGCCTGATCGTGCGTGGCTCCAGTGAAAGAACCCTTTTTGTGACCAAACAAGGAGGAATCGAGAAGCGATGCCTGTTCTGCCGCGATGTTGACGGCAACAAAGGGACCACTAGCTCTGTCACCGCACTTATGAAGCGCACAAGCCACAAGTTCCTTGCCCGTGCCACTCTCGCCATAAATCAACGTCGTCGCTTTTGATGGCGCGATCTTTTCGATCTGGCGGGCCAGCTCATAGAGCTTTTCTGAGCGACCGATCATTCCCATTTTCTTGATGAAGTCTTCTTTCTCGCTATGAGTAAGATTATCGTCATCAAGCAGGCGAAAATTCTGCTCGTATTTTTCACAGTAGGCAGCAACAGTTGAAAATAGCACTTCGTTCTCGGAGTTCTTGTCGAGAAAATCCAGCACGCCAGCTTTGAACGTCTCGCGCATCACATCGCGGTTGTCGTCGAGTGAATAGGCTAACATTTGTTGGTTTGGTTTGATCTTTATGATTTCCGCTACCGCCTCTGCGCCCGACATTCCGACCATTTTGGTCTTTTAACTCTCAGTATGACTCCATCGAATTCTTCTTCGCTCTGATCGAGAATCTGAGAAGTTTGGACAGTTGGATATCTGGGAAGTGCCGAGAATCGAACACTCCACTCATATGTGCTAACTTCACTGACAGGCGGAGTTCGAAGTTTGGTGAGTTCACGAATATACGAGAAAACCCGATGAATCTTTTCTTTTGCTGTATTTACTCGCTGTTCACTCAAAGCAACTCCCCGATGTAACACTTTGAAAGTTATCGGTAATTTGAATGAATGCCTTAACGAATTAAAACTTACTTTCAAAGAGTTTGAGCTAGATAAAATTGCGCTCCATTTTGAAACAGGACCAGTGCTTTGAGGGCATTTGGACTGGCTCGTCTGGTTGAATTTCAAAAAGGGTAGCTGCCCCCACATGTGAGGGGGCAGTGAGGCCCCGGCCTCAGTTCCCGTATTATGAGAGCGCGAATTTTCAAGGACCGACGGACCGACAATCGAATTACTCAGCGCGAAAGGAACAACGCAAATAGCAAAATCATGAGCACATGCATGAGATTGCCGTCTCACTTTTGGGACTACACTAAGGGGCGAGAAGTCGAACGTAAAGCCATGCCTTAAGAACAATCTAAGTAACGAAAATGAATGCTGATTTAGCAGATTGAGACTTCCTGTAACAAAGCCGCCTTGGGCCGGGGGATCTTTGTCCGGACGACCCGAGACCCCTCCCACCCAACGAGTTGATTGAGAGGGGTCTCGGGTCTGGCCAAAGAATTGAAAGCCCAAGGCTCTAACGGGGTGAAAACATGATTTTAGAAAAGAAAAATAAATTAGTTAGAGAAAAAGAATCGGGATTGAAGAACGCGGAATCTGACAGCCTAGAAGGTCTTGTAGGGGTTCGATATACAGCAAGAAAACAGGCGTCTTTACTTGTAGCTACAAATGAGGTACAATAACTATGTCTGGTCTTACGGGAAAGCGTTGGTACTTCTTCATCTGGGATGAGGACAACGAAGAGCACCTTGGGTTACACCGCATAAGCCCAGAAGAGGCCGAAGAAGTGTTCTTCAATCGCTATGTGATAACGCCCAACAAGAAAAAGCATGGGCCAAAACGATATCGCATAGACGGAAGAACCAACAGCGGCAGAAGTCTTCGACTGATCTTTGAAGACCTCGGCGCATCAATGGCTAGAATCATAACTGGATGGGATTTATGAAGAAGAAAACTAAGACCTACAAATACGATCCAAGCGAATGGGATGAATCGAAGTCCGTTGAAGTGAGGCCAGAAAAGAAAGCTTCAGGAGTTTCAACAAGCATCAGGCTTCCTAAAGAGATGGTGGCTAAACTTAAGAAAGTTGCCCGCAAGAAAGGTGATATCGGCTACCAGACGCTTCTAAAAATATGGATCGCTGAACGCCTAGAGAAAGAGATCGCTTAAAGTATTTATACTTTAGAGCGATGGATTTGAGATTTTAGGATATAACGATTTGCGCATTTTATTGAGTTCCATCTTTGAACCCGCTTAGGGAGGCGGCTTCTTTTGTCTATGTCCTTAATTATACTTAATAATTAGACGACAATTCATGAATGAGAATGATTCACGGGTTGTTCGTTTTCAAAAGGTTTCTTCCGGGATTAGGCGCGCTGATTGTGTTGTGCGGATGCGACGCTTTCTTGAGAAATGGGTTTAGCGCGAACTCATCTTCTTTGCCGTCAACGAATGTCCAGGGGGGGAATATCACGAACTGGACGAACGCTGGGTCCACAACCGTTTCTGCAGTCATTCCGAATGCATGTTACTCGAATAGGACCGTCGCCTTTACCGAGCCGAACTTAATTGCCGCCAACATCGTAAATGGCGTGAGTATTTTCGGAGTTACTGGGGCTGCGATTTCGTCATCATCATTCGCGGAAGTGGTCCCCTCCGGTATGCACCGAGAGAAAACCGTGGCGCAGATGACGGTGCATACCGAGGCTGTGACCGGGGCTGGTACGGCCTGCGCGAACCCGGTTGTCGGCTACAAAGTGATTCCAAAGCTCATGCTTCACGATGACGGGCGCGATGGCTATAGCGTTGACTATGTGAATCGTACGGGATGGGCCGCTACCACCTGTGGACAGACCCAAAACACGATTGTCGCACGTATCGATGATTGTGAGGATGTGTTTGGCGCCGACGCGACTTGGGATGGAGAGACCAAGGGGAACGCGGGCCAAGGAACATGGAAGCTCGTGAGTCGCTCGGGCTCAGTCGCTGCAGGTAAGGGTCGTGAGGTTTGGCGTGACGAGCGTACAAAGCTTCTTTGGTCTTCGAAGGTTTCAACGGCGCTTAATTGGTGTAAGGCCACTGGTCATAATAATATTCCAGGAAACCCAGCGGCGGAGCCGGATACGAGTCCATCACCAGTTTTCATATGTGACCGAGCGGATGAACTATATCAAAACATCACGGGACTCGCGATCAGCGCATGTTTCGAAGACAACGAGGCGCATTTTTCGACAAACGATCTCGGAATCGACAACTTGGGAAAGTCTGGTTTGGGGCTTGGATCAACTCCTCGGGTGGCATGGCGGCTCCCAAGTATCTACGATTACAAGCAAGCCGATCTCAACGGAATACGTTTTGTCATGCCTGACCAGGGCGGTCGCGAGTGGAGCTCGACGGTCTCAACGCTTCAGGCCGCTTTTGTTGATGAGCGATCTGATGCCTGGACGTTTGGAGACCGTGGTGCCATTGCGTCTTCTGTACGAGTGACGAGTAATCACGTGCGTTACGTTGGTCGTTGATCCATTTGCATGAGAGGACTGGTACCGGCTTTCTTTGCGAAAGCCAATTTTTCAGACAACATGGTGTTGTCCGGCGTTGTCTGAGCTTAAAAACGTGCAAGTTTTATCTTGATCGACCTCGATGAAGGCAAGAGGCCCTCGGTATGGCATTTAGTTAGGTGATCGGCTGCAGCGGCCGAGGGGGAAATGTGATGAATCGAGCTCTTCTGGAAAAAATAGTCATTGTTGTCGTCATTGTTCTTGCGGGTCTCAGTAAAGCTTCCGCCTCGGATACTATGCTGTCCGAGCAAGCGGAGCGTGCGTTGGATCGAATCGCCGTGATCGACGAGTTGGCGACGGATGCTTTGATTGAATTCGATGAGTCTATTGTCCTGGGTGGGCTTTCTTTGCCTGGTAGTTCACTGTTTTATGATGAAGCTTATGCGAAACTTTGGTCGCTTCGACTTATGAAGGATGCGGCTTGGGACGAATACGAAAGCACGCTTGGCACGGGAGTTTCGCTCGAAATGGCGCGAGTGAAGGCCGTTTTCTACCACATGCAGAGGAGAAATATATCTTTGCTGACAACGCCGCCTTCGCTCGATTCATTATGGATCGTGCGTGAGCAGGTGAAGTCTGAGTTGCCGACTGTCATGCAAGACGTGAAACGCGTGTGGGCGGCCTCGATTCCCGTCTTCTTGAATCGTGATATCGAAGCCGATGGCCGTCGTTCTCAGCTTCAATCGAAGTCCGCAAAGTATGGTCCGTCTGCAGGAGAGTCGGGGAATTTAACGGGTCGGGAGTTTCCTAAAGGTATGTGGGCCATTACTTATGACGATGGGCCGTCACGGCATACAAACGCGATTTTCGATGAACTGCGCTCGCGCGGTTTGAAAGCCACATTTTTTTGGCTATCCAAGAACGTCCCGGCCTACGAAAAGACAGCGGTCGCAACGGCCTTGCATGATGGGCATGAACTCGCAAACCACTCTCATTCGCATGCTCAACTGACCAAGCTCTCTGGCGCTCGTCTTGATGCGGAGATTTTGAGTTCAACGAAAACGCTTGAGCGATATTACGGTCGCTCCGTTGGTTTTTTTCGCCTGCCCTACGGAGCGGGCGTGCGTGTCGCGAACATTCGACAAAAGATCGCGGCGGCCGGCATGACACATGTTTTCTGGAACGTCGATAGTCTGGACTGGCAAGATCAAGATGCGAATTCGATTTATCGAAGGACGATGAAACAAGTCGAGAATCAAGGACGCGGCGTAATTCTGTTCCACGACATTCACCAAAGGACGATTTCCGCCAGTGCCAAAGTCATGGACGACCTTATCAAAGAAGGGGCGGATGTCGTGACAATGGGCGAGGCGCTTGAGGCGATCA
>JAVFAU010000185.1:0-4791 GCA_034002335.1 Bdellovibrionales bacterium
AAAAATGAATACGAAGATGTTTTGCGGCAATATCGCGCGATCGGTTTGAACGTCACCGGCGTGAACGCGGAAAATGAATTTCTCGATGCGCTCGCTGGACTTGAAGAGCCTGAAGCGAAGAGAAAAGCGATCGGTCGCGTTTTCATCGATATTTTCGTAGAGGCTGCGAAAAAAACGGGAGAAAAGTACGATTGGCTTGCGCAAGGGACCTTGTATCCCGATGTCATCGAGAGTGTTTCTCCACGCGGCGCTTCGGTGACCATCAAATCACATCATAACGTGGGTGGTCTTCCTGAGAAGATGAACATGAAGCTCGTCGAGCCGTTGCGCGAACTTTTTAAAGATGAGGTTCGCGAAATCGGACGCGAGCTCGATTTGCCCCACGAGATATTGGGTCGCCATCCGTTTCCTGGTCCTGGGCTCGCGATTCGCTGCCTTGGCGATGTTTCGCGCGAAAAACTCGAAATCATCAAAGAAGCGGATCACATATTTATTTCGGCTCTCAAAGAAAAGGGACTTTACGACAAAATATGGCAGGCATTCTGTGTTTTGCTTCCGGTGCGTACAGTGGGAGTTCAAGGTGATGCGCGAACTTATGAGCGTGTTCTCGCTCTTCGAGCGGTGACATCGACAGACGGCATGACGGCTGACTGGTATCCTTTTGAGTTCGCATTCTTGAGAGATGTCTCAAATCGAATCACCAACCAGGTGAAAGGTGTGAATCGCGTCGTGTACGATGTGACGTCAAAACCTCCTGGCACTATCGAGTGGGAATAAAACGATCGGGCGCCCTCTGAGGAACTTCAGGGAGCAGCTTAAAGGTTCTCATGTAAAGATTGGCTGAAGATAAAGCCGAAAATGTCCGAATAGATAGCCGTCTGGTTGTATAAACGCAGTTGGCTGAGTTGGGACGTTTAATATGAAAAGACTCGGAAAAATCCGTGGCTTGTTTTTTCATGCGATTTGTATCGCGCTTTTCAGTCTCTCTTTAATGGGATGCTCTAAATTCGGTATTGGTGGCGAATTCTCCGGTGGCTCCATCGGTGATGGCAGCTCGAATGATAACACTCCACCTCCACCTGTCGTTCCGCCACCGGTCGGCCCTCCCGTCGTCGCCGTTAAAACAGATGAAATCTTCAAAACGGAACAAGCGTTCGCTGCATTGAAATCCGATGGCTCCGTTGTCACATGGGGCGGTCTTGTTAGCGGCGGCGACTCCTCCGGTATCGTATTTAAAACGCCCTAAGTTTTTCTGATTCCCGACTCAAATTAAGACGAGAACTCCGCGCGGCTGGCGATTATTTGCCAACTGCGGAGAATTCTTAGTTTTCGGTTAAGACTATAGGCTTCTAACCCGAAGAGTCTCATTGATAGCTGGGCAATTATTAATGAATTGTTTTGGAGGATAAGGTGCGGAACGTTCCTGACTTTCTTCAAATCAGACCATGGGGCCAAAGAGCTGCGACGTACACGTTATTGATGACTGCGGTGTTTTTTCTGTCTGCGTGTTCGCAGTTTGTACCGGGTCGATTTTTAGGGTTATTCGAATCGCAACACATGGTGAAGATCGAATCATCGGTTTTGGTTCAGTCATCGACAGGTGGTGGTTCGCTCTATACGAATCTTGCAGTGGTTCCGGTTGAGATCACGTATCAGGTGCCTTTGCGGGAACCGACGGTGGACTCCTTTGCGGTTACAAATGGAACAATCGTTGGTGGACCGACCAAAGCTGGCCCTCAGCTATATATTCTCGATATCAATCCGACCACCGACGGTTTGGTCGAAGTCAGTCTGCGTACCGATGTCATCGATGATAATTCGAAAAAAGTGACTTCCAATATTTTGAGATTCACGGTCGATCGCACGCCGCCGACGATCGCCATTGGCTCGGTTTCTCCGACCTATGGTGATCAAACAATCGAGTTTGTATGGAGTGTGACATATACAGACGCCGATGAAATCACATTACAGGCTTCAGATGTCACGCTCCATACAACGGGAACGGTTTCCGGCTGTACGGTCTCTGTGTCTTTGTCTGATCTCGGCGAAAACTCGAGGAATGTAAAAGTCACGAACTGTACGGGCGAAGGCGATGTCGATATCGAATTAGCGGCCGGCACGGCGCGCGACTTAGCGGGCAACACGGCGTTATCCGAAGCCGGAGTGGCCACGGCCACTGTTGGCAGTATCTTTCAAACACAAGAGATTGTTGGAGCGAACGGAGCGTTTGCGGCCTTGAAAACCAACGGCTCCGTCGCTGTATGGGGAGTACCTATTTCTGGCGGCGCGATGGGCGGGAGTGGGGCGGGATGGACGGGCGCACCCGCAAGCGTGACCGCTGTGAACTCCGGTGTTTTAAAGGTGTATGCGAACTACCAAGGGCAGGCATTTGCGGCGTTGAAAGCGGATGGCTCTGTCGTGGTTTGGGGTGGCGAGAGTCACGGCGGTTCGATGGGCGGTAGCGGCGTGGGATGGACGGGTGCGCCCGCAAGCGTGACGGATCCGAACTCGGACGTGGCCGAAGTTTATACGTCATCATCGGCCTTCGCCGCGGTGAAAACCGATGGCTCCGTGGTTGTCTGGGGCGGACACAGTTCCGGAGGGTCGATGGGTGGTAGCGGTACCGGTTGGGTGGGTGCGCCCGCGGGTGTGACGGATGCCGGTTCTGGTGTCGTTAAGATTGTAAGTTCAGGTCGGGGTGCCTTTGCCGCGTTGAAATCCAACGGTTCTGTTGTTGTGTGGGGAGTGCTTGTTGGGGGCGGTATGACTGGAGGATCTGATCCTGGTCCTGGGCCAGGTTTCGGATGGACGGGCGCACCCGCAAGCGTGACAAACGCAGGCTCGGGCGTTGTTAAAATCCTCGCAAATAATGGTGCTTTTGCTGCGGTCAAAGGGAACGGTGCTGTTGTTGTTTGGGGATATGAGGGCAATGGTGGCTCGATGTCTGGCAGTGGCTTTAACTGGACACGAGCGCCGGATTCTATGAAAGCCACGAACACGGCTATTCGTAACTTTGCAACGAAGCATGGATTTTTATCCGTTGTGACTCCGAGCACGATTCTTCAATGGGGTGCGAACAACGACATCGCTCCCGCATACGTCACGGCCAGCGGTGAGTTACAAAATGTCATTTATAACGGAGACCTCACGGGCGGTGCGATGGCTGGGCTGCTCGATAACGGCTCAGTCGTTGTGTGGGGCGAAGACACAAGCGGTGGCAACATGGGTGGCAGCGGCGCCGGATGGACGGGTGCGCCCGCAAGCGTGACGGATCCGAACTCGGACGTTACGAAGCTTGCGACCAATTACGGAGCTTTTGCGGCGTTGAAATCCGATGGCTCTGTGGTGGTCTGGGGCTCTCAACAACACGGCGGCGCGATGGGCGGCAGCGGAACAATACCATCGAACTGGGTTGGAGCTCCCACAAGTGTGACGGCGGCGAATTCGAATGTGACCCATGTTGTGGCGGCTAGAGGTGCGTTTGCGGCCCTTAAGGGCGATGGCACGGTTGTGACCTGGGGACTCTCAAACTATGGTGGGAATTCTTCTGGAGTCGTCTTCAAATCGCCTTAAAATCACCCAATGCGCTGCGCATTAACTGACGTATGGATCGCCGCGGCTAGGTAAGAATTGCCCTTACGGGAAAGCGAAGTACATTCGTTAAAATGTCCTTCGTTCATCTCCACGTCCATTCGCAATACTCCCTTTTGGAATCCACGGTTCGCGTTAAAAAACTATGCGAGCGCGCTCAAAAACTTGAAATGCCAGCCGTGGCCATCACAGATAATGGGAACTTGTTTGGTGCAGCCGAGTTCTTTTTTACAGCCAAAGACTTTGGCGTAAAACCGATCATCGGCCTTGATGCCTACATCGCGCCTAAAAACCGCTTCGTCAAAGGTGAAGACCGCGAAGCGGCTCAGTTGCCGAATCGTCGGATCGTTCTTCTTGCGCAGAACTTCGAGGGGTATCAAAATCTCTGTAAGCTTTCATCGATCGGTTACCAAGAGGGCTTTTACTACAAGCCACGTATCGATTGGGACGCGATTAAAGAGTACTCTCAGCATCTGATCGCATTGACAGGCGGCTCGATGGGGGAGGTCGGCTATGCGTTCACTCGCTTCGGTGCCGACGCGGCTCTTGAGAAAATCCGCGAGATGAAAGAGGTCTTCGGCGATCGCCTGTATCTCGAAGTGAATCGCACGGGAACGCCTGAATGGAACGAGCTTGTGCCGTTTCTAAAGGAAGCTTCGACCATCACGGGCGTTCCGCTTGTTGCCGCGAACAATGTTCATTACCTCGACCAAGCCGATCAAATTGGCCAAGAGGTTTTGATTTGTATTGGGTCCAACAAAACGCTTCACGACGAGAGTCGTTACCGCCTGGGAAGCGATCAGTTCTACTTTAAATCTCCAGGTGAAATGCGATCGCTTTTAAGCGATATGACAGACGCGTGCGATCGCACGCTGGAAGTCGCCGAACGTTGCGATGTTAAGTTCAAACTGAAAGACGAAAACGGCAAGATGATCTATCACCTGCCGTATTTCACAAGTGACGATGGCGCCGAGCCAAGCGAGCTGATTCGCGAAAAAACCATGCAAGGTCTCGACGATCGTTTCGCGGAAGCGGCGAGTATCGGGCACCCGGTCACGGAAGAAAAAAAGCCTGAATACTTCAAGCGAGTCGAATACGAACTCGGTGTCATCGAGAAGATGGGGTTCAACAGTTACTTCCTCATCGTCCAAGACTTCATCAACTGGGCGAAGAACAACGGCATTCCCGTCGGCCCAGGCC
>JAVFAU010000186.1:0-4788 GCA_034002335.1 Bdellovibrionales bacterium
ACTGAAGTTCGTAGTCTTGAAGCTCGTTTTCGAGGAAGTTTTGAAAAACATCTCCGCCCGCGCGTTTGAAGAGTTCAAGGCGCTTGCGACCATGCTGAACCTGGATGACTTCCCAACCGTTGGCGATCATGGTTCGTTCGACGCGCTTGTCGTCGGTTCCGTTCATGATTTCTTTGTTCGTGATCCGGTGGCCGTCGAGAGACTGACGGTTGTAGTCGAGAATCCAGGTGAGGTTACCCAACTCGCGCTCCGCAAAGTCGGGAATCGCCTCGTGAAGCGAGCCTTCACGGAACTCGGAGTCACCGATGATCGCCCAAAAGTGCGCATCTGGAACTTCGTAGCCGTGGTCTTTTGAAAAACGGTACGCGTGCGCCATGTAGCCGACGTTTACAGGTGGAATTCCGACCGTACCCGATGGCAAGAAGCCATGGTGATCAGAGTCATAGGCCGAGTGGTACGATTGAAAAACAGGTTCGCCGTTTTGTGAGAACTTGCGAAGGTTCAGCATCGCTTCGTCCATTTCCTCTTGCGAAAAACGCGAAAGGTCTGGATTCAAAAACTCAACGGGAGTCGCCGAGTGGCCGCCGTTTTTAAGAAGCAGTTTTAAAAGGTAGTTATAAGAGTGATCGACGGGAGCCGCGTGCGGCTTGTTCGCGATGTAATCGAAGCCTGATTTGACGAGCAGATGAAGCGCGCCTGTAATGTGCAACGAACTTGCACAAGCTGCCGGGTGACCTCCTACTTTTGGATCCCCCTTATCTTTCTCGCGATTGTTCGCAAGCCAGATCATCTGAGTTGTTAAATAGTGTGCGCGGCCGCAAATGCGGTCCAAAACTTCTTGAGACGCGCGGATCGGAGACTTCGAAACGGATTTCTTAGTCGCGGACTCGCGGGCAGAAGATTTTGAAGACACGGCTTCCTCCCGGTTATGTGTTTTGCCCCTCTGGTCCTGGTAATGGGCATTGTTAATTGGCTGCTCGATCTATCTGTTTTCGGCCGATTTTCGTCGGCAGTTTAAGCCCGTTCCTCGACCTCAGTTTTGCATAATCAGTTTTGCATAAAGAGGTGTCACAATGAGCGTAAGAGCAAATGATCTACCAGCCCTTTTGTGGCGACTCAACCGAAGGCGCGTTTCGGAACGGAAAGGTCAGGCCTTTGTGATGTGTTCGTCGCGTTTATTAGACGCGGAGTGGCGGCAAAATGGGTTTTCGGCCGTGTCTTGGGGTAAAAACAGGCGTCGTTCTTGGCCGTTGGTCCAACGAACACAAGGCTGCCGAGAGTTTTCGGCGGCCTTCGTCTACTTCAGCATTTCAAGATGGTAATCGACGAACACGTTTTTGATTTCAAAAGGTTTGCCGCGTGCGCCTTCTAAGATGTCCTTTGCGCGACTGACGCGGTCGTTGATCATACGCGTGGTATCGCGGCCATTTAAGCCGCCTTGGTTGATACGGGCGTCGATTAGGTCATGAACAGTCGGCAAGCGTTTTTCGCCGAACAAGATCGAGGCGAGTTCCGGTGTTTTCTCGACCAGGTCTTGGGCACCGAGTTCGAGGGCGGCTTCTACTAGCGCCAGGTCTTGGTTGATTTGACGAATCAGATCGCTGTTTTGCCTCACGGCTTCGTATTTCATCGAGCTTCTTAGGTTCGAGAGAGATTCCTCGGCGAACCCTTTTAGGGTCTCATCTCGTTCCTGAATCTCTTTTGTGGTCATTCGTTCTTGCTGAAGCTCGTTGTGAGGGTTGTGAAGTATGCCTTTGAGGCCATCTTCCCACATAGCGAGCGTGTGGCGTGAAATCGTTTGTTTGAGGCGTCTCCTTTTTTCTAGCTGTTGATTGACCCAGCTACGTGTTCTGCGACTCAAAAGAATCACACGATCATCATTGAGGGATGTGTCTTTTGATGTGAGCACGAGTCGAAATTCAACCGTAAAGTCGAGATCGAAAACGAATGCATGTGATTCGTGTCTCAGTACAAAATCACCGACGCCGGCGCGGTACTTGCGATGCGTACCGGATATTTTTTTGTAGTTTGCGCGAACGCACGTCTCCAAGAACGCGCGTGAGTACTCCTTAAGGGGAGCGTGCTGAAATGCTTCAATCAGCAAATAAGCTGAGTTGGGGAGATTTAGACCAAGAAGTTGCTCTTCATTGATGCGCGCATCGGTTTGATGAGCGTCGTGATGAAGGCCGACGAATCTTTGAATGATTTCTTCCGGGAGAGGGTCGTATTTTTCGACTTTTACTCGTTTTATATCTAGGCGCGGGTTGAGTGAAAGACTCTTGAGAAACTCCTCGCGACTTGCCTCTGTGCGTGTATATGTCGCGGTTCCGCCATCACAGAATTTCACCAGAGAACTGTAGTCAAATTTGTAGTTAGCCACGCGCGCGACGATTTGTTCGGCGCCGAGAGTCGGATTGATGCGTCCTTGTGTCGTGTTTTGAATAAGGCTCGAAAGAGTTTCGTTTAAGCCCGCATAGGGAATCTGCGAAGTGACGGTCAAAAGGCTTTCTGGCTCGAATCGTCGCAAAGACTCATCTTGTTTGGAGCTAAGAAGATCCGCTAGGTTCTCGCGAAGATTGAGGCCGACCTGTTTCAGATTTGCCTTTGCTTCGCTGGGAATACGCGCACGTCTTGTCGAAACGATGTATTGAAGGTCGCGAATAGACTGTTCCCAGGAAGGAAGATGAACCACCTCTCTAGAAGAGCTGTATCCGCGAACGGCTTCGAGTCGTTCCGTGATCTGCGAGAGGTAGGGCAAGTAACCGTATTTGCTGTTAATTGCGCTTATCGGAAGATCGCGGTTGTGTTGTCGATTTCGACCTAAGGAATGGTTATACTGCGAGAAGTCCGTTCCTTTGCGAACGACTTCCGACACATCCGTGCTTGTGCAGCGAGCTTTGCGCCCTCCTGGAAATACGGGGTCGTAGAATTCAGGTAGGCAAGGAGTGAGCAAGCGTTTGTACTGTAAGTCTTCTGCGCCAAGAAATAAAGATGCCTGCTGAAGGCGAAGATCATCGAGTTTTTGGTCAATGCCTTTAATCAAGGTTTCTTGGACCTGTTGCGAAACCGTGATTCTGTGGAGCTGGCGCATGGTCTCGATGTGATTTGCGACAAGGGTTTCGTCTAAATTGCGGAAGCGCTTTTCAACAAAATCTCGGAACTCCTGAATTTGCTCGGAGATCTGTCGCAGAGCCTCCATCATGATCGCTTGTTCTGATTTTCCGCCGCCGCCGAAAACAGACATGATTTGCAAAGCTGCGAATACGTAGTTGCCCGTGGCGAGCGAAAGTGAACTTTCGATGTGAGCGGTATTTTGATAGTTTCGGAATGTCGAGAGAACGAGATTGATCGAGTTGGTCGCTGTCGAGATGGCGCGAAGTGCCTGCGGGTCCGCGCCGATCATTGTGCCGACGGCGACCACATTGGCCGTCCAGATTTCGTTTGCCTCGAGGCGCATTTGAAACTTGAGATCTTCAGATTGTCGCTTTTGGTTTTCAGCTTTCTCCGTTTCAAGCTGCTCGTGAATTTGCTGAAGATCCTGGTTTTGACGGACGGAAAGGTCTTTGATGGTCGCCAAAATAAACTCATCTCGCTTTTGCGCGGTGATGGTGCCCTTTTGGTATTGTGTTTCTAGTTCTCGCAAACGTGAGTCGATTTGCGAGAGGCCATCTTCAAGCTCCGGATTCTTGCGACGACTGATCATGTATTCGGTGCTTGATGTGACCGAGAACCCAAGATCAACGCCGAACAAACCGTCGATGACCTGAGCGGCGCCATCATACTGGTTGCCGAGATGCCAAAGCGCAGCGCCCGTGTTGTAGGCGTTTTGTACTCGTGGAAGCATTGAGAGAAGTTCGCGTTGTGCCGTTTCTTCTGCCTTTGGACGAGCGACAAAGTGATCGTAGGCGTTGACTCCGAGCTGGGCTCCGAAGCGAACGATGTCGGCCTTGAAGCCGTAGGTGGGGACGCTTCCGATAGTCTCTCGCAAGAACGCGTTAAAGCCTTCGGCCGTGTATTCGCCGCGATTGATTTTTTGATAACGACGAATTTGTCGATCAAGCTCTCGCGCTTCCATGTTGAGGCGATTTATGTGCGAGCGATCCCATTGGCGGCCTTGTTGATAGAGCCGTTGTTCTTGGTGATGTCGAGCGTGCGGTGAATAAGGTAGACGGCGAGAATTGAAGTGCGAAACTCTATAGGTTGAACGGAATGCGCGACTATAGGTGGTTTGGCGGGCTTGCTCGGCCTGCGCCGCCTTTGCCTGTTGGTAACGTGAGCCTGTGGCTTGAGATGCGAGCGCGGATGTCGACTCAAGAAGACTGTTCTGAGTCAGAAAAAAGGAGACGCATAAGAGGCATAAAGAATGAAGGCTTAGGCCGTAAACTTGTTTCAAGTTTGTCTCCGCGCGAATTGTGAACACTCGGTCTATCGCAAGGATAAGGATGCGAGATGAGCAAGTTCAGTACCGCGTGAAGCTTCGCGAGGCGAAATTGAACAGCAGTAGGCTGCGCGAGCGAAGAGAGAGATTGAAAATCCTATTGAGGAGACGATATAAAATGCCTGTCAAAAAACACGACAGTACTTAAGCTTCGAGAACGAAGTCCCAGCGGATTTTTAGTGTACCGTCCTCTTCGACGATCCCTTTTGGTGGGTTCGGAAAAGGCGCGGCCGCGCGGAACGCTTCGACTGCGGCATCATCGAGATCGACAATGCCAGAAGCTCCGACGACTTGAACGCGAAAGAGAGTTCCTTTTTCGTCCAAGATGATAATGACCGAGGTGATCTGGT
>JAVFAU010000187.1:0-4682 GCA_034002335.1 Bdellovibrionales bacterium
TAGTGGTTTCATAACTCTTTCCCCTGTTTCTTTCGTTTCCCCGTAACCGCCTGACCTATTCAAAGCGGCTACGTCCCTATGTATCCCTACGCTCTTTTAATGCGAGCCTCGGGCCAAGCCGGTTTCTTCGAACGAAGAACGTTTAACGACGTGAAAACAGGCGTGATTTTTAAGAACGTCTCGTTTTGAGACGGCCATAGAATGGTTTCAGGGTGACACAAATAGGCCGAAGCTCACATTCGGCCGACCGAAAGTGTCACTCTTCGCTATGTACCCTTGATGACTATCTTTTTAACGACTGTTCCGATGTTTTACTCTCGGCAACACTTACGACAGATCGATCGAGCACCAGCTTCGGATAGTAGTGCTCAAGAATCTCACGATGAGTTTTACCGCCGATCGCAAACGCTCTCGCACCCCACTGGCAAAGTCCCGACCCATGACCAAATCCCTTTCCGAGGAATTCGACCTGCCTTGAGCCTCCCGATTCTTGCTTTGATCCTTGCTCTGATGCCTTAATCTCAAACAGCGTGCTGCGAAGATCCGAGTAACCGATCGCCTCGCGCAGCTTCTCTCCCGAAAAGGACGCTTGTGTACCATCTTCGCCCTGGGCTCGAATCCGCAATGCGCGCCCACCGCTCGAACGCTCCACAACGTCCAACCCAGCAAGCACAAACCCTGTCGGCAAGAGCGCCTTTGATCGCAGTTCATTTCCGAGTTCTTGAACAGAACGCACGACTCTCCAGGTTCGCGGCTGCACCGGGCAGCTGGCCGTTCCAAGGCTCGGTCCACCGCCCCAAATAACGGACGGCTCGTCGGTTTTTCCCCCACAGTCAGAATGATAGTGCGTCGCGATCACGCGCCCGTGACCGCTCGCCCGCATGACCTCACCGCGTGTCTCTTGAACCGCCTGAAGCGCGCGCGGATGAATGCGATCGTGATCGAAAACCTGATCCATCACCGTCGCTTCAAGCAGCCAATCCGGCCGCAGGCGCCGACGCTCTTCGACCTTCGCAATCGCAAATGATCTCGCCGCAACCGCTTGAGCCTTTAAAGCCTCAAGCGGCCAGTCTCGCGGCACCTCGGCTGCGACAACCCCCGCCAAATAGTCTTCGATCGAGAGAAGACCTACCAAGCTCGGCATGCGCGCGGAGCCGCGTCGCGAATCCCGACTCGCCACAAGCTGAATGCGCGACGGAGCCGAACGCAGATCCACCCTCAACGAGTCTCCATGAATTTCGATTTTTCTTCCCGGCTGGCGAATCAACACTTGATCGGTGGCCGTATCCCGCACGACCCAAAGACCGTCTTTCATTCCAGTTTCATAACGAAAGCTCAGACGGTCAAAACCGTTTGTTCGAATCAAAGGCTCACGAGACTCCGAAGGAACTGAAAAAACCAAAAGGCCGCTGCCCGCGACGGAAACACCCGCACCTTTGCTTGCGTCTTTAAGCGGTCGCAATCGGACCGCGACTTGCTCAACCGTCATTTGCTCCAAAGAAATATCCGGAGCGACAGACGCGTGAGCAATAACCGTGGAATATGCGAACAAAAAGCCGACCAAGAAAAGAAGCTTGATCATAAGCCCGACGTGCGAACACCGGGCTTCTCCCCTTCCTTGAGGAGCGACAACTCGTTTCACGTTTCATCCTCTCGCGACCGTATCCGTGGCCGCGACAATCAGAGCGATTTGCTAAATACGATTACTTATTCTTGTTCAACAAACCTTGCAGTCCCTGCAAAAGATCAATCGGCACTGGGAATACGATTGTGCGAGTTCCCTCTCCGCCCGCGATCTCAGTCAGAGTTTGCAAATAAGCGAGCTGCAAGGCCGAAGGCGATGCCGCAAGTTTATTCGACGCATCCGCAAGCTTTTCAGCACGCTGAAGTTCACCGTCGGCAGAGATAACTTTCGCGCGACGCTCGCGTTCCGCTTCGGCCTGACGAGCCATCGCCGACTGCATTTCTTTTGGAAGGTCGATATTCTTCACTTCGACGAGCGTGACTTTCACGCCCCACGGTTCGGTTTGCTTATCGATCATCTCTTGAAGACGGTGATTGATTTTATCGCGTTGCTCGAGAATTTCATCCATTTGAAACTGCCCAAGAACCGAACGCAGTGTCGTTTGCGCTAGCTGGCTTGTCGCGAAATAGAAATCCGCGACTTTCGAAATCGCCCCTTCCGCGTTCGTCACGCGAAAGTAAACGACCGCGTTCACCTTAAGCGAAATATTGTCGCGCGTGATGACGTCTTGTGATGGGACATCCATCGTCACAGTGCGCAGATCGACGCGATAAATGCGCTCGACAAACGGGATGACAAGAACGAGTCCAGGACCACGCATGCCGACGCTACGACCAAGACGAAGCACCACGCCCTTTTCCCACTCGTTCAAAATCTTGATCGAAGAGAAGAGAACGAAACCGATGAAAAACAATAAAAACACGCCAAATGACATCATCTTTTAAACCTCGCTTACCTTAATTTTTTCCACTTTTAATTTCAAACCGACAGCCTCGAGCACGCGAACCTTATCGCCGACCGCGACTGGTGTCGCGCACTCAAAACTCCATATTTCCCCACGCACCATGACCGAGCCAGAACGTCCGTTCTCATCCACACGCTCGACAGTTACGATCTGTTCAACCACTCCCGCCTCGGCCAAACTCTCATTCCCTCGGCGACGCGAGCGAAATATCCAAATGCCAAGCGCGAGCATCGAAAGCCCCAACGTCAACGGCGCTCCAAGCGATAACCATAAACTCAAAGTCAAACCTCCACTTGCGGGATCGTAGAGCAGAATGCTTCCCACTGCGAGCGATATGATCCCGCCGACTCCTAAAGCCCCGAAACTGGGAACAAAGGCTTCGGCAATGAGAAACGCGATCCCAAGTCCCATAAGGCCGACACCGCCCCATGCGACGTCAAGCTTGTGAAAGGCCACAAGTGAGATCACCAAAAGAACCGTGCCCGCCACTCCCGGCGCGATCGCTCCCGGGTGCGTGAGTTCAAAGTACAAGAGCCCGAGAGCGGCCATAAAGAGCAGGTACGAAAACTCGGGGTCGGTAAGAAAACTCAAAAGACGTTCGCGCCAATCTTTCGCGATCGGAAGCGAACCGCCGACTTCGACCGTCACCGTTTTTCCATCCGTTCCATCAAGCGACGACGAAACCAGAACATCGCGCCCCTTCGCCTGCCTTAAGAAATCCGCGACGGAACCCGCGAGAATGTCGATACCGCCGACCTTCGCCGCTTCTTCGCTATCAAGAGCCTTGGCTTCGGTCACGATTTGCTCGGCATAGGCGACCGAACGACCGCGCTTTTTCGCAAGACTCACGGCCCAGCTCTTGGTGTCTTCGACCATCTTCTTGCGCATGTCATCGCCAAGACTCGCACCGCCGCCCGCAACGGGGGTCGCGGCTCCGATGTTGGTTGCCGGCAATGCGCCCGACACGTGACATGCGAGCAAAATCAGCGCGCCGGCACTGCCCGCATGTCCACCTTCTGGCCCGACAAGGCAAAGTACGGGAATCGGCGACGCGAGAATTTTTTCGACGATCTTGCGTGTCGTCTGTAGGCTTCCACCCGGCGTGTTGATGTGAAGAAGCAACGACTTGCACCCTTCACGCTGCGATCGCTTCAAAGCGCGATCGACGAAGTCATACGTCGCCGTTGAAATCGCTCCGTCCACAATCGCCTCGGTCATGCAAACCGGCTCGACGCGCTCTTGCTCGGAATCGTTTTGAGGATTGTTTTTAGAATCCAGCGTTTGACCAAACGCCTCGCTGGTAACCTGACCAAAACCAGTCGCCAGAGTTGCGGCCAACCCCAAAGTCACAAGCAGCATCGGAATCAACAAACGGAAGACACGCATCATACTCTGTAGAATCAAGCCCGACCTTCGTCAGACCAAGGGTTTACGCATGGCGAAACCTTTCTCGCCGCCTGATGCACATCAAGGCTTTCGAGCATGTCCAAATTCGAGCAACAAAAAGCCCCTCCCTATCGCACAAACTCGCGTCCTCACGCGCCAAACATAATGCACCAACGATATGGACGACCTCACACCCAAGATGAACCGACCGGGTTGGGGTTTGGTTTGGGGCTGGGTTGGGGGTTCAGTTTCGGCTTGGGGCTCCGTTTCGGCTTCTGCCGGCAGGGGCACGGCTTCTACCGGCAGGGGCACGGCTTCAGATGCAAGCAAAGTGAGAGCCCTGGCCATCCGGAAGGGACATCGACCAAACCAGACATGATGAAGCGATCGGGACTGCCGAATGAAAGAGGCACACGGCCGACTAGCCAAAGCTCACCCTCATCCTTCTAAATCACGCCTTTTCCAACTTCACCCGATTGACTTTATACCTTCGGTCACATACATTCGCCCCGAATGAAAAGTGGAATGAACGTAGCCAAAGACATGACCCGAGATATGGTTAAAAATACGCCCAAGAGCTCACTCAAACGCTCGCGCCATCCGCAGCTCACGCTTCTTAAAAAACAGAAAAGTGCGTACGGCGGGGAACTTCGCAACACGCGCGCGGGGCGTGCCGGAGCGAGGCCGCTTGCCGTCAAACAAACCATGCATCTTGTGCTTCGATCTTCAAAAGCCAAGGGCGCGTGGTCGTTTCGGCACGCGCGCAACGCTCGACGCATTCAAGAAATCATCCATCATTTCGCGGGC
>JAVFAU010000188.1:0-4665 GCA_034002335.1 Bdellovibrionales bacterium
GGACGCGAACCCTTCATCGAACTCGGAAATCTCAGTCGGCCTCTGGCTCGACATACGTCTAGGTTCCGAAGGCCAGCTCGTCGTAAGTCCAGAAGAACTACTCCAAAGCGGGCCGCTCAAAGGAAAGCCCGTCGAGCTTTCGACAAAAGCCGAAACGGCTGAAGCCGGGTTGATCGAACTGTCCGAGTTCGCCCAAGCCGTCAGCACCCAGCCCAAAGCTCTTCCGACTATTTTGAACCTCATCGCGCGCCGACCAGGCATCGGCCCCGCGCTCCTCGACCTCTGGGGACCGGAAAAGCCGTTCGATATCTCCAATGTCGCCGTTCAGTCCGAGAGCAGCGGCATTCTCAAAGAACTCCGCGAGGCCCAACCGCGCGCGCTCTTTGGCTCCAGCCAAGCGACGCTCATTCAAATCGAAGTGATCTCAAGCCTCGGCCTCCAGGGCTTGATCGATCTTAAAAGCGATTTGCTCATTTCATCTTCAGAAGAGGTCGCACGCGAAGGCGAACGATCACCACGCCTGAGACCCGTCACACTCTCGGAAGCACATCGACGCGGCCTTCGCCGCTACGCCGGCCCCGCGCACTCACTCGAACAAGCGCAAAAGCTCTTCGCTCTCGGATACGATGGTACTTTTTTGACCCACGAAGCATTCGTGAAAGAGAAAGAAGCATTCGACGCGTTACTCGCCAAGAGACATTGATCCCAGAAACGATTCAGGAATACGCTTAAGGCTCGTACTCTTTTCTCGAGACAGGAGCGAGCCATGGCAGCACCAAAAGTCGCAGTTAAAACCGGAATTCTTGATGGCGTTTTAGGAGCAGGCCCCGCGGTTCAAGGGCTTCTGCTGCTCATGATCGTCCTCAGCGTGGTTTCGTGGGCCATCATCTTTACAAAACGCAAACAGCTGCTCGCAATGCAGAACGCGAACGAGAAATTCGTCGATGCCTTTTGGAAGTCGCCTTCGCTCGAAGATATGGGAAAAAAGGCCAAAGACTACACGAACTCAAACGTCGCGCGTGTCTTTTTGGCCGCCTTCCAAGAGCTCGAGCGCATTGCGGAGAAAACTCTCGGTTCACGCAGCGGAGACGTCGGAATCGACGAAAACACCCGCCTTACGGGCATCGACAACCTCGAGCGCACGCTCCGCAAAGCAAGCGACGCGGAGATCGCCAAAGCGGAGTCCAACCTTAGCTTCCTTGCGACCGTCGGCAGCACGGCCCCTTTCATCGGCCTTCTCGGCACGGTTCTCGGGATCATGACTTCATTCCAACAGATCGCCTCGAGCGGCTCCGCAAGTCTCGCGGTCGTCGCGCCCGGCATTTCCGAAGCCTTGTTTGCGACGGCGGTCGGTCTTTTCGCGGCTCTCCCCGCCGTCGCCGCGTACAACTACTTCGTCGGGCGCGTCCGCAAAATCGAAATGGAAGTCGCAAGCTTCGGTTCCGATTTCTTGAACGTCGCAAAACGCAACTTTTTCCGCGAATCCTAAACCGGAAGGAGCAAACGATGGGAATGTCATCCTCCGGAGGTTCCGGCAAAAGTCGCGTCGTCATGAGCGAAATCAACGTCACACCGCTCGTCGATGTCATGTTGGTTCTGCTGATCATCTTCATGATCACGGCTCCGATGATGCAACAAGGTCTCGAGATCGAACTTCCCGAAACAGCCGCCTCGGGAGTTTCGACATCCGAAGAACCTTTTGTCCTGATCATCAATCGTTCAAAGCGCATCACGGCCGGCGGACAAGCGATCCCCAAAGCCGAGCTACGCACTCGCCTTGCCGCGATTTTCGAGAAACGACCCAATAAACAGATCTACCTTCAGGCCGACAAAAGCGTCGACTACGGCTTTGTCGCCGAGACCATGGCAGAAATCCGCGCGGCCGGTATTCACAATATCGGCCTCGTCACCCTGCCGAAATCGACACCTTAAGGAACTAAAAAGGCATGCGCGACCAAGTAGCCAAAGCTTCTGAAATCGTCTCCGACAGCGCGGTTCGCCTGTGGAAAGACGACTCCATGAAAGCCGCGCTGATCAAATCAGCGCTCGGGCATGTTTTTTTAATCCTGATCTTCACGGTACGAGCCTACGTTTTTCCAAGCGAACCTTTACGGCTTGAAAGCGCGATTCGCGTCGACATCGTCGGCCTTCCCGAAAAGGCGCGTACTCTGCCAGCCCCACTCGAAGAGCCAAAGCCCGAGGCAAAACCAGAAGCGAAAAAGGAAACCGCGGCCTCCAAACCCGAACTTCCTCCGATCGTAAAACAGGCGGAGCCTCCGCCCAAAGCACCCGTTGTTTTGCAGCCCAAAAAGCCCGATCCAAAACAACAACAACGCGATCAAGCCGCCGCGCTCAAACGCCTCGAGGCCATGGCGCGCCTCGAACAGCAAGCACGCGTGGATGCCACACAAAAAGCCCTCAGCGAAGCGCGCGCCGCTCAAGAGGCCGCAGCGGCCGTTCGCGGCAATCAGCTTTCGCGCGGCAACTCTCTTTCTGGCCTCACCCGCCTTGATCACGCGCGATACCTCGACGAAATCGAAGCGCGCATCAAAAACCAATGGCGACCGCCGCGCTTTCTCGCCAACGCCAAGTTGCGCGTGCGCGTGATCATGACAATCAACAGTTCCGGCGGCATTATTCGTAAGGCCATCGTTCAATCTTCTGGAAACGAAGTCTTCGACGAGTCCGCTATTGCGGCCATTGAAAACTCGTTGCCGCTCCCGCCGCCCCCCGACTCCCTGCAAGGAGTCCTCGCCAATCAAGGCGTCGAACTCGACTTAGAGCCGACCGGCTTTCGCTAAACTCTCTATTTAGGATTTAGGCGTTAGTGTGATGACGCCCATGACGTTTTGTAGGAAACTTCTTTGGAAGACTCTTCGTCGAGCGACCCAAAGGAGGCGTCATGCAACAAAGATCTCATCACCACTCCACCCGTGCTTTTTCTCTTATGGCATCGCTCATCGCCATGCTCGCACTTTCCTTAGTCAGCCCTCTCGCTTCCGCCCAAGAGACTGGCGGTTCTAGCGCAGGCTCCGGCGCTTACATCCGCATCACCGACGCCAATTTCAAAAAAAGCCTCATGGCGCTTCCGCCTTTTCAATTTCAAGGCGTCGCCGCGCAGAGCCCTCAGCATCTCAATATCGGAAAGACCCTCTTCGACGTTTTTCGGAACGATATGGAAGTCAGCGGCTACTTCGAATTCATCAGACCAGCGGCTTACCTTGAAGACACCTCGAAGGTCGGCCTACGTCCGGCGGGGCAAGAGGCCAACGGTTTCAAATTCGAAAGCTGGAAACAAATCGGCACGGACTTTCTTGTACGCGCCGGATACCGCGTGACGGGGACCGAAGTCAGTTTCGACACCTACGTTTATTTCGTCGCTCAAAACAAACTCGTGCTCGGAAAAACGTATAAAGGCCGAACGAACGACGTCCGCACGATCGCGCACACATTCGCAAACGACGTGATCAAAGAACTCACTGGACGCCAGGGCATGTTCCTTTCAAAGATCGTCGCCTCGCGCTCCACACGCGGAACTCAAAAAGAAATCTTCATCATGGATTGGGACGGAGCGAACTCGCGGCAGATCTCGAGCCATAAATCGATCGCAGTCTCCCCATCATGGTCTTACAACGGAAAAATGCTGGCGTACTCGGCCTTCACGATGCACGCGCAAACGAAACGCCGAAACCTCGATCTTTACACATACGACACGTCCACTGGCCGACGTTTTCTTGTTTCCTATCGCCAAGGCATCAACTCGGGAGCGACCTTCTTTCCGAACAACCGCCACCTCTTGCTCACGATCTCTCAGCGCGGAAACCCAGATCTCTACAAAATGTCCATCGACGGAAAAACACTCGAGCCTTTAACCAAAGGCCCAAGCGGCGCCCTCAACGTCGAACCGTCGGTCAGCCCTGACGGCAGTCGCATCGCATTCTCATCCGATCGCGGAGGACGTCCTCACATTTTCGTCATGAACGCGGACGGATCCGGGGTCCGCCGCATCACTATCGCAGGTGATTACAACTCGGCACCACGTTGGTCGCCGGATGGCCAACGTCTTGTTTTCGCCGGAAATGACAAAGGGCACTTCGACATTTTCACGGTCAAGGCCGACGGTTCCGATATGGTTCGTCTCACATCGGCCAAAAAACCAAACGGCCGCTGGGCCGACAACGAGGACCCAAGCTACTCTCCCGACGGACGACACGTTCTCTTTGTCAGCAACCGCACGGGAGCGAATCAGCTCTATATCGTCACCGCGGATGGTGACACCGAAAAACGCATTACATTCGACGGGAACCAGTACTTCAAACCACACTGGTCACCCACCTTTGATTGAGACACATGAGACCTCTTCCCAGCCTTTCTTCCTATACGGATTCTCAGCTCGAAGAGGTCTCGGCGCTCTGGCCAGCCGCCGCTCGTTACCGCAGCCTTCTTTTAAAAAAACCAACCAGTGCCGTCGAAGCGCTCAAGCTTAAGCGGCACGAAGAGTGGCTCAAGTGCGCCGCGGCCTTGTTCCACAAAAGTGATCTCGACAACGCCGTTACCGATCAAGAGATTTGCTATTCGTGGAGCCAAGCCGCCGACCACAACCTCAAAGAGGCCGCCAGGATCTCCGGTCTCGACCAGTGTGAGATCGCGGTTTTCGCCCTGGGA
>JAVFAU010000189.1:0-4663 GCA_034002335.1 Bdellovibrionales bacterium
TTGCTTGTTGAGCGACAAAATATGCGTCATGTGAGCACGGGAGATATTTTTCGTGCTCACATCCGGCAGGAGACACGTCTTGGCCTTGAGGCGAAGTCGTACATGGATGCTGGTAAACTGGTTCCCGATGAGATTGTTGTGGGTATGGTCGAGGATGTTTTGAAGGACCTCGGTACACAGAGTTTCATTTTGGATGGTTTTCCTCGTACCGTGCCGCAGGCAGAAGCTCTGGAGTTAATGCTCCAGAATAATGGGCTCCAGGTTGATAAAGCTATTTTCTTGGAAGTCCCGAATGATGTCCTGATGGCTCGTTTAACGGGGCGTCGTGTTTGCTCAGGCTGTGGTGCGACTTACCATGTATTGGTAAAGCCACCTGCGACAGCGGGTGTTTGTGATCAATGTGGCGGTAAGGTCGAGCAGCGGGCGGACGACAAGGAAGAAGTTATTCAGACGCGTTTGACGGCTTATGAGAACTCCACGGCCCCTTTGAAGGCTTACTTCAAAGACAAAGGGCTCTTTATTTCGATTTCTGGAGTTGGTGAGACGGAAAACGTTTACAAACAGTTGGTCTCTCACCTGTAAATAAACTCGATTCAAATTCTCTCGCGGCGGCAGGGAGATAGGCTCTTGCGCCTCTTCGTGCCCTGCGGCGGTCCTGAGGGCTCCTGTGGGTTGTGTTGCCTCTGTAGGCGGTGTGATGCCGACACGGAGCTTGGTTCCACGGGTTTAGAGTTGCGGGTCGAATGGTGGTCGGTTGAGTAAAATCAGGGTGACCAGCGAAGTCGGTGCTAGTTAGCAGCAAAATTGCAACTAAATAGCAAGAGATTGTTCCGTGATGCTGGACTTCCTGGTTCGGTCCTGCTATCACGGCACGCTGGATTGTTATTTTTGGGCTCTGTTTCTCGCTCTTTTGCGGCTGTTTCCTGATCGGCTAAGTACGGTCGCAGGAAACCAAAAGGCGGGGAAAATTGCGAAAAAATAGGGGTCTAAACAAAGGTTTAAATACTTAAAGTTTTAATACTTAGTGAGAAGGAAGAGGCAATGAAAGTCAGAGCTTCTACGAAGCGGATCTGCAACAAGTGCAAGGTCATCAAACGAAAAGGGGTTATTCGAGTGATTTGCGAAAACCCTAAACACAAGCAGCGGCAGGGGTAATCGATGGCACGTATTGCCGGTGTGGATTTGCCACGCAATAAGAGAGTTGAAGTTGCACTTCAGTACATCTACGGAGTCGGTAAGGCTCGTTCGAAGCAGATTTGCGAATTCGCAAGTTTGCCATCAGATCTTCGTTCAGATGATTTGACTGATGCGCATATCGCAAAAATTCGTGAATACATCGAAGCGAATATCAAGGTTGAAGGTGATCTTCGCCGTGATATCGGCCTTTCGATTAAACGTTTGATGGATCTTGGTTGCTACCGTGGTCTTCGTCACCGCAAAGGGCTTCCTGTTCGTGGTCAGAGCACGCGTCAAAACGCGCGCACTCGTAAAGGTCCTCGTAAGACCGTCGCGAACAAGAAGAAAGCTGTATAAAGGGGGCGATGAAAAATGGCTGCTAAGAAAACTGGTAAGAAAAAAGTCAGAAAGTCAGTCGCTCACGGCAAGTGTTTCGTGCAAGCTGGTTTCGGCAACACGATTGTTACACTTACTGATCCTATCGGTGAAGTTATCGCTTGGTCGAGCGCTGGACATTTGGGTTTCAAGGGTTCGCGCAAGGGAACTCCGTTTGCTGCTCAGCTAGCTGCAGAAGATGCTGCTAAGAAAGCAATGGAGCAAGGGCTTCGCTCAGTCGACCTTTTCTTGAAAGGTCCTGGAGCGGGTCGTGAGCCTGCTGTGCGTTCTCTGTCGTTGGCGGGAATTCGCGTCGCTACTATGCGTGACGTGACTCCTATCCCACATAACGGGTGCCGTCCTCCTAAACGGCGTCGTATCTGAGGAGTTGAACTGTGAGTTGCATTAATGAGAGCGTCTGCAAATTGTGCCGCCGCGAAAACGTAAAGCTCTTTTTGAAGGGCGATCGTTGTTTTACAGATAAGTGTTCGTTTGAACGTCGTCCGTACCCTCCAGGACAACACGGCCAAAGCCGTTTGAAGTTCTCGGAGTACGCGCTTCAGTTGCGTGAAAAGCAAAAGGCGAAGCGCTACTACGGCGTTTACGAGAAGCAGTTCCGTAAGTACTTCCACGAGGCTGACCGCCGTCGTGGTGTGACTGGAACTGAACTTTTGAGCCTCCTAGAAACGCGTCTTGATAACGTTGTTTTCACTCTTGGTTTCGCGTCGAGCCGACGTGAAGCTCGTCAGCTCGTGAAGCATGATCACTTCACAGTGAATGGCACGAAGAACAACATCCCGAGCTTCAACGTTGCTCCTGGTGACGTGATTGAAGTTCGTGAGAGCAGCCGTGGTATCAACAAGGTTCTTGCTGGTATCGAAAGCGCGAAGAAGCGTGAAATTCCTGATTGGTTGCAAGCTGATCACGGTGCATTCAAAGGAACTGTGAAAACAGCTCCTAGCCGTGAGAATGTTACGCTTGCAGTCGAAGAGAATATGATCGTCGAATACTACTCGCGTTAATCGCGTTGAACGGTGTCTTTCGGGACACCGTTGTTGGTTTCGATGTAACGTAGAGTAAATAACGAGACGATTAGAAATCGAGTATTAGGAGACAAAGGGTGCAAGGGCATAACGGTCACATGCAAGAGCATTACTACAAATTCTGGCGCGACCTGATTAAGCCGAAGGGCTACGAAGTCGAGCGCGAGACGCTGTCGGATGAGTACGGAAAGTTCATCATTCGCCCGCTCGAGCGCGGCTACGGAGTAACGCTTGGGAATTCACTGCGCCGTATTCTTTTGAGCTCTATGATGGGTTCGGCTGTATCGGCTGTGAAGTTGGATGGCGTCCTACATGAGTTCTCGACGATGCCGGACGTTCGTGAAGACGTTACGGATATTATTTTGAACCTGAAGCAATTGCGCTTCAAACAACACAGCCCAGAGGCTCAAACTCTTCGTATCACGAAGGTTGGACCTGGTGTTGTGACGGCTCGAGACATTCAAGTGAACGATAAGATCGAGATCTTGAACCCGGATCAGCATATCGCGACTCTTGGACCAAACGCGAAGTTCAACGCTGAGCTTTTCGTGACGTTCGGTCGTGGTTATGTCGCGGCTGACGAGAACTCGCACCAGTTGCCAGTAGGCTTCATTGGTGTTGACGCTCTCTATAGCCCGATCCGCAAAGTGAACTACCATGTATCAAACGCACGCGTTGGTCAGCGTACTGACTACGACGCTTTGACGTTTGAAGCATGGACAGATGGTTCACTGAAGCCGGAAGAAGCGGTTGCACTTGCTTCGAAAATCATGAAAGAGCAGCTTCAGATATTCCTCACGTTTGATGAGGCGATGGAGCCAACAGAAGAACAAGAAATTAAATCGACGCCGGTTCTCAATGAGAACTTGTTCCGCTCGGTTGATGATCTTGAGCTTTCTGTTCGTTCGGCGAACTGCTTGAAGAATGCGAATATCCGTTTTATCGGAGAGCTCGTCTCTCGCAGCGAAGCGGAAATGTTGAAAACTAAGAACTTCGGACGCAAGTCGCTGAACGAGATCAAAGAGATCTTGTCGGAGATGGGTCTCCATCTTGGTATGAAGGTCGACGGATGGCCTCCTCAAGGTTGGGATCCAAATACTGCTGTTCCGCGTAAGGACGCTTAATCTGTCGTACTACGGCAGTAAGTGAAAGAGTGAAGAATGAGACACAATGCACGTGTAAAACACTTTGGTCGTAAATCTGGTCCACGCAAGGCTCTCTGGCGTGGTCTTGTAAACTCGCTTGTCGAGCACGGCCGTATCAAAACTACTTTGGCGAAAGCAAAAGAGCTTCGTCGCCATGTTGAAAAAGCAATCACAGTCGGCAAGAAGCAGTCGCTTCATGCTCGTCGCTTGCTTCTCTCTCGTTATCCAAACGAGAAAGTCGTATCGATGATCATGGCGGATCTTGCGCCTCGTTTTCAGGATCGTGAGGGTGGTTACACTCGCATTCTGAAGCTTGGTCAGCGTCCTGGCGATCGCGCTGAGATGGCCTACATCCAATTCGTAGACTTCAAGGCTACTGAAAAGGCTGAGGCGGCTACGAAGTCGAAAGCGAAAGCATCGACAAAAGCGACAGCAGCTGACAAAGCGGCTTCGAAAGAAGAAGCTAAAGCGACAGCGGCAGTTAAGCGTGTTGCGACGAAGAAGACGGCTGCGAAGAAAAAACGCGTCCGTAAGCTTCAGACAAAAGCTCGCGCTGTACAGCGCGCAAACCGTAAGTAGTCGTTGTAGCCAGGCTGCGTGTTCCCGGCCGAGGAATCGACCGGGGACCGACGGAGACTGGAGCTGCGTATACGGGACTGTCCGTCATTCGGGGCTGTTGTTCAGAGCTGATGGAAATCAAAGGAAAAGGCTGGGGAAACCCGGCCTTTTGCTTTTTGGCGAAATCTGAGGTTTGGTAGGGGCCGCGGAAGATCAAGCCTACAGGAGGTTTTAATGGCACGAGGAAAGTTGATTTGGGGAACGGCGCTAGTTGCGTTTCTTGCGGTGCTGGCGGGTCTGTGGTGGTCTTTGCGCGAGAAGTACGATGTGAATGAGACCCCTTTGGCCTACGACCTTGTTTCGCGG
>JAVFAU010000190.1:0-4660 GCA_034002335.1 Bdellovibrionales bacterium
ACTCCTCGCGCACAATCGCGATCCCCGCATGGCTCAGATCCGCGACTTGAAAATCATGCCCACGATAATGAGCTGAGGCCGAAGCCAACTCATTTTGAATGCGTCCTCCGCCCACAAGAAGCATCGCCCGCTTGTAGCGACGCGGGTCGCTCGCGACCAAACGAACGGCTGACGTCTCTCGCGCCTTTGCGCCTGATTTTTCCGAAATAGACGCGTCGGCCTTATTGGAACCAAAGATTTTTCTAAGAAACCGTCCAAGCATGCCCTATTGCACCGACGTCTTCGCTTCCCGTCAACCACGCATCGCTTCTTTTCCTTTGATTCTCTACAGCATCTTCTCGCTAAAATACCCCTTATGCAGAATTCATCGATTCAGTTTTGTCGACCACGCCTGAAATCTGGGCAAGTTTTCGGTTCCCTCACATCGAATACTTTCGATTCCGCCCTTCTCTTTGAACTCCAAGGAAGCGGCAAGCAGGTTTCGCTTCCCAGCGAAGCCGCCGCCATTCTTCCGCTTCTCGATGGCATTCGCACAATTCCCGAGATCATGGAGGCCTTGCACCACACGCACGGCCGCGTTCCATTCAAAGTCTTCTTCGGTGCGCTTCAAAAACTCCAAGCCAATGGCTGCCTCGAAGGGGCAGAAGTCCTCGTCACCGAAGCCGTGCGCCAACGCGCCGAAATGTTCGAGCGCCCGCCTCTGTGGATCACCCGGCCTATTGTTAAGCAGCAAATTCTGGCGGGAAGCCTTCCGTACGAACCGATCCACGGCTCGTCCTCATTTGCCGCCTATCTCTTTTTCGCCCTCGGACTCCTGATCTTCACGCTCACACTTACGATTCACTCATGGGTCACAGGCGCAATCGGCTTGCCGTCCGGCTATCTCCACATTGAGCGAAGCTACGTGAAAGGCGTCGTCTTCTTTTTCTTCTCCGCATCGCTGATCCTCACGATGAAAACCTTGCTCAAGGCCAGCATGAGCTACCTTCTTACGGGCGCGCGAAGCGCGCTGAACCTCGAACTCGGCCTCTTCTCGCTCGCGCTAAGAAACCAGGACGACAAAATCTATATGGCCACCGGCCGCCTGCTCAGCACGCTTTCATTCGTAACCGTCAGCGTCTCGTACTTTTTTGTTTTCGCGGTCGCCGTTGTCCTTTCGAAAATCTTTGTTCCAAACTGGGGCCTTCTGGACGATCTGTTTTGGACGACACTGATCCTCGCCGTGGTTGATCTCAACCCATTCCGTCAATCCGATCTCTCCGGATTCTTCAATACGGCCTACAATAAAAGATCCGCCCCCGAACTTCTGCCCTATCTTCGAAACCGAGGCCTTCTCGCCATCGGTCGTCGCGATCAAGTCGCCGACTCCTCCATCTACACGGCCTATTCGATTCTCGCGATCGGCTGGACGATGTTCGCGTACAACATCCTTCTCGTCTTAATCACACAAAACGACACCCTCCTTATCTCGACGCTTCTTGAAACCATACGCGGCACCGGCCCTTTCGCCGAAGCGCTCGCCGCCGGCTTGATCGGCGCATCCTTGCTCTTGAGCCTTGTCTACCTAGGCCTTGATTTCATCACGACGGTTTTAAAAAACGTCATGAGCCCGCTGCGCACGAAACTCGCTCAAGCCCGTTCCAAGCGAGCGGCGCGAAACGACGCCATCGAAAGCGCCGAAGCCATCGCTCAAAGCATTCGGCATCTGCCCCTTTTCACGGGGCTTCATCCCGATACAGTTTTGTTTCTTCTTTCGCACGGGAAAGCGCGCCGCTATCGCAAAGATACACACATCATCGTTCAAGACACGCCGAGCGAAGAACTCTATCTTTTGCTCGAAGGCGAGGTCGCGATCCGCAAACGCCACGCAACGGGAGCGACGCAAGAACTCGCGCGCTTTCAAGCACCCACGGTTTTTGGCGAGAACACCCTTCTTTCAAATGCGCCTCGATCCGCGGACGTCGTCAGTTGCGGCGACGTTCGCGTTGTCGCGATTTCCAGACAGACCATTCACGAGCTCGTCACGCATCCGTCTCTTCAAACACAAGCTGATCTCATTCTCGATCGCCTGGTTCTCGGCCAATACATCGCCTCAAGCGATCTCTTCCGCGAAGCTCCGCGCGAAGTCGCAAGCCTTTTTTTCAACCAAGGGGAAATCCTCTCGGTGTCGACCGGTCGTCAGATCATCGAACAGGGGCGCACGGATAAAGATTTCTACCTCCTTATCCGAGGCTCCGTCGATGTCTTCACCGACGGCCGACTCGTCACCACTCTTCAGCAGGGCGACTTCTTTGGCGAAATGGCGTTGATTCTAAACTCACCTCGGTCCGCGACAATCATCACGCGAGAACCCTCCCGCATTCTCAAACTTTCCGCCGCACGATTTTGGCAAATCCTCACCGAGCACACCGAAGTCGCGCTCTACCTTGAGTCGGTCTCTGAATCACGTGTGAACGAACTCACTTCCGGAGGAGGCCCAACATGCTAGGCGCGATCTCAAAACTCCTACCGCTTCTCACCGTCGCCGGCGGTGCGGCCGCATCAAGCCCGAATCTCAAGGCGCAAATCGCAAAGGTCATGGAAACAACCAAGGTCGTCGCCACACAAAAAGAAATCAGCGATATCGCCAAAATGGTGTATCTCGACACGCTTGATGGCTCACACCCGAAACCGGAGGAGTTTTCGAATTATTTGAAAAACCACATGCGCACGGCAAACGGCATCTCGCGCGACACCTCTATGGACCAGTGGGGTCAGCGCTACCTGCTTCGCTACGATCGCAGAAGAAGCGAACTCATCGTCACTTCGGCCGGCCCCGATATGAAATATGAAACCGCCGACGACATCCGCGGCATCTACCCGCTCGAGAACACGGCGGGCCGCTACTAGAAACCTAGTCTTTAAAAACAACGCCTGTCGAATCGCCGCCGTTTGCAGCGGCACCCCAGGTTACAACTGAGCCGTCTGCCTTAAGCGCCGCAAAGGCTGTAAACGTACTCACGATCTTCACGACCCGCGAACCGATGCTTGTCACGCCAGCCGGAGCCGTCCCTCCGTTGGCGGCATCTCCCCACGCGACGACCGTTCCATCTGCCTTGAGTGCCGCGAAGGCCGAGTTCATGACTCCGCTCGCGCTCACCACCGTCACGACACCTGAGTTCAAATCCGTCACACCCGCGGGAGCGGTTCCACCGTTTGCCGCATTTCCCCACGCCGCGATCGTTCCGTCCGCCCTCAACGCGGCGAACGCGTGATTCGCGGCGAAGACTTCTGTGACTCCATATGACTGCGTAAGAATAGCCGTCCCATCCGTCGATGCCGTCGACGCGACGTTACCGATAAAATCCTCGGCCGTTCCCGCGTCAATCGTGAAGCCGATCGTGCCTTCGCCCGTACAACCTACGATTTTAATCTCTCTCGTAAGGACTCCTGTCGTGTCGATCGACAAAACGCAACCAGCCACCGTGCCCGTCGTCTGTAAATTCACGTCACCCGCGCTCAGGCTCACCGTGCTTGCGTCGGTATAGCTGACATCCCACACGAACTCCGAGCTGTCGTTTCCGACCTCGGGACCGACTTCACCGATTTGAATTCCAGGAGGCGCGCTATCAAACATGAATCTCAAGGTATTTGACGATGCCGAGCGGGCGCGAACCTCCACGAGACCATCGGTCGAAGGACTCACATCAAGCAGATAGAAACTATCGTCGACCTTGGTTGGCTCACCTACAACCACACCATTTGTGACAGTAAAAGAATTCGCGGAGAGAGCACCGCCCTCTCCCGATACAAATCTGACCTCGATGGGAACTACGGCTAAGTTCGTGTAGAGTTCGAGATCCGACGGGTTTTCAACCAATGCGGGTGACTCAAGCTTCAACGTTGCCGAGCTTCCAAACATAGACGCGAAACGACTGACCGAAAAACGCGAACAGCCCGTCAGAAAGATCAAAGCCAGAAACAAATAACCGAGACTTTTAGAAAGGCGGAGCGATCGAGCCACCTTAGACAGAGGGCTAGTGTTTTTTTATTAGATCCTGAAGCTTTGAGAACGGTGATTTCTCGCTTCGATCCGCGCGCGCGAATTCCGCGGCGAGTTCTTCGCGCTTCTTGGTGGCTTCCTCTAAATGCTCGCAGTCCGGGTCTTCACACGAAGGATAAGCCGGTTCAGAGAGAGCGATGAACTCATGCACATATTCCGCCGCATTCAAAACACCATTTCGGTACGACATCGACGACGGGCCGTCTTTTAGAAAATCAACCGACTGATTGCCATGCACATGATGCGTTTCGCGATCCGCCTCGGGTTCCTCGACAAGAATCTCGGTGAACGTGCGATTGAGCGGCAGATTGAGATCCCACCCACATAACGAGCAGACTTCGGCCAAAGACGTCACAACTCGGCCTCGCATCTCGTACGCATTGCCAAGCGGTCGAATGGTCATATCGATTTTGTAAGGAGCCGTCGGCAGCAAGTCCTGCAAAATGGTGTTCAGCTCACCCGACTCACGAGTGAATGTAAATTGACGTCCTTCTTCGGGGATCTCGCTCAAACGAATCTTCCTGGTCGGCTAAATAAGGGACTTGGCCCATAGAGTCATAGCGGTCGGCGGTCAGTAGATTGACGCCAACTTAAGAACCGCAGCCCGGAGGCGGCGGC
>JAVFAU010000191.1:0-4646 GCA_034002335.1 Bdellovibrionales bacterium
GAAGGAGCGGTCCTTGGTCGCTTTGGTTGCGGGCTTCTTGTGTTTTCTGGCGCCTGCAGGCGGTGCCTATGCGTCTGAAGCGTTTCAGCCGCTTTTTACAGCGAAGATTTTTGATCTCAAAGATCGGTCTAAACACATGTTTAATTACAAAAGTGAGTTCCGGATCGACGGCGACAGCAAGACCGTTGTCGCTCTGATTTCGGATCTTGAGGGAAAGACTCTTGTGATTGAAACGACGAAGCTAAGTCTTGCGTCGGGCACGGAGACATTGATTTCGTTTGAACAAGATCAAAAGCAATTGGGCACGGTCGGCCGTTTGGAAATCAAGGACGGAAGGATACATTTCACATTCACTAAAAGTGATGGTTCAAAAAACGAATCTAGTACCAAGACTGAAACAGAAAAGCTCTCGGGTGATTTTGTCGTGACATCGACGCTTGTTTCATACCTTCAAAAAAACTGGCGAGCCTTAGCCGATGGGAAAACGCTTCGCGTTCGCTACGGCGTTCTTGATCGGCTTGAGACGATCGGGTTTCAATTTACAAAGGAAAAAGAAAAGGACCTTCAGGGCGAAAAGGCTTTTGTCGTAAAAATGCGGCCTTCCAGCATGATCATATCGGCCTTGGTGAATCCACTGCATTTTAGTTTCAAAACTGATGGTTCACGTCTTTTGGAGCTTGAAGGGCGCACAGCCGCGAAAGTGATGATCGATGGTCGCTACCGAGATTTCGACGGCTACACGGTTTACAGTTACCCTTAAACAAGGCCGGCATAGAAAAAACGTCCAGCCCCGTTTTGGAACATAATATCTTTTTGAAATAAACAAGTCTCATACATTTTCCAAGCGAGTGCTTCGGGCGAAGCTATTGGTTCCCGAATGGTTTGTAAGAGCGAAACCAAATCGGCCTCGAGTTTGAGCTCTTGAGCAAGAGGCTTCATCTCGGAGGGAGACGCAAAAAGAGTGCGATGGGAAACGCTGTTCGTACGGGCTTGTCGGCGAGTTCGTAGCTGTTTGGGCGTGACGCCGATCTCAGCTGCGATCTCGGATGTTTCAAAAAGCGTGAGGCCGATGATTGTGTACGAGAGGGTCGAGGCGGGCGCCGATAAGAAACCTAGCTCGTCTGCGACCGAGACCAGAATGTTTTCAGTCGTTGGAATCAGATTTTTAAAGCGTGCGTCGTCGAAGTTCAAATGTCGGTGGTCGTAGAGCTTCAAAACCTGATCTGTTTGCGACTGGATTTCGCGAGATGCGAGAGCAATGGACGCCGTGGTGGCGTCTGGGATTTTCTAGAACACCTCGAGTCTATAGTTGTGACCATGCCCATACTGGGAGAAGCAGGCGCCGAACTCCGCCCGGTTTTTCTCTTCAGACCACGAGGGTTGATGATAGAGATGAGCCGTCGAGAACTCGCGTGAGTAAGTGGTCGCGAGCATGGCCTGATGATTCATGTTCTCACCATCATGTGAGGCCGATTCCGCCATCGATACTGATTGTCGCACCGGTCGTCCATTCAGAACCGGGACCAGCGAGTGTCCAGATCATGTGGGCGATTTCTTCGGGGCGGCCGATACGACCGAGAGGCTGGAGTGGCCCGAGTTTTTGAAGAGTTTCGGTTTTGTCGCTTGCTGTGTGGAACTCGTGAATCGGCGTGTCCACGATGCCAGGGCAGACGCAGTTGACACGCACGCCCAATGGGGCGGCTTCAAGAGCAAAGCTCTGGCTCCAGTTAATGAGCGCCGCTTTAGAGGCCGAGTACGCGGCTGTGCCGGCCGTTGGCTTAAGACCAAGCGTCGAGCTCACTGTTACAAGCGAGCCTTGATTGTTTTTTAGATATGGGAACAGAGCCTGTGTTAGGCGGATGATCGAGAAGACATTGAGTTCAAATGTTCTGTGCCATGAGACATCGGTCGATGTCAGCGTGGTGCTTGGTTCGTAAATGCCGGCGTTGTGTACGATGGCGTGAATGCGGCTTGCGATGTGGGAACTCATCTGGGCCCAGCGATTGACGGTATTGAGAGAGTCTCGTTCCGCGAGGTCAAGAGGCAGAGAAATGCCGCGTGCGCCGATTTTTTTTCGCGTCGCTTCGAGCGCATCGGGTCTGCGTCCGATGAGCACGACGTCCCAGCCTTCTTTTGCGAATCGTTCGGCCGTGGCTGCGCCTATGCCGCTTCCTGCGCCCGTTACGACGGCTACCGGTGCTGCCGTTTGCGCGGAAGAGTTTAAAGAGGGATCTTTTGAATGTTCGGGGTGTTTCGTATTTTTGTTATCCACGGCCACATTTCAGAGATGACCGTGGATTCTGTCAAGTCGGGCTCACGCCGCTTTTTGAGATCTCATGCCCAGGGCAGCGCGCCACACCTCGGCTTCAACGAAAATTTTAAGAAGATCTAAATCAAGCTTTCCGCTGCGACCTTCCATGTACAGGATATCAATCGCGCGCTCTGGCTGGACGGCCGGTTTATACGGGCGATCCATTGATGTCAGCGCGTCGTAGATGTCTGCAATGGTCATGAGCTTCGATTGAAGCGGAATATGCTCGGTCATAAGGCCGCGTGGGTATCCGGAGCCATCCATTTTTTCATGATGCGAATAGGCGATGTCTGGAACACTTCCGAGATCCTCGGTCCAGGCGATCTGCCGCAGAAAATGGTAGGTGTGTGTCACGTGGTTTTCGATTTCTTTTCGTTCGGCTTCGGTCAATGTGCCTTTTGGGAGCGAGAGCTTCACGATTTCGTCGGGAGTCAGAATGGTTTGCTCGATCTCTTGCGATGTCTTGTTGATCCAAGACATGAGGCTTAAGATATCAAAGTCCCCCGCCACGATCTGCGGCTGGTTGGCTTTGACGATTGAAAGGCGCACTTGTTGAAGCTGTCTTGCGAAATCATCGATTTTACGCACGACATTTTTAGTGTAGTCGCGCGGCGAAGCCACGGAACTGCCGTTTTCGATAGCCTCAATGAGTTCTTCCGTCGTTTGTTTCCAGGCGATCATCTCTTGTTTTGCTCGCGCGACTTCGAGACGGCTTAGGATCGTTTCCATTTCATGAGGATAGAGCTTGAGCTGTTTTGAGAGAACCGACTCGCGAACGCCGATTTTTCCGAAATCATGAAGCAGGGCTGCATAACGCAGTTCCCGCATTTGCGAGTCAGAGAAGAGGACATTTTTAAACGTACCGGTGTCGCTTTGGTGAACCGCCCGGGCGAATTCGACCGTGAAAACAGCGACACGATCGCTGTGACCGCTTGTCGATGGGTCACGAGATTCAATGGCCGTGACGGATGCGCGGATAAAGCTTTCGAAAAGGTTTTCGATATCTTCGGTGAGACGCGCGTTTTCGATAGCGACAGAGGCCTGCGAGGCGAATGCGGCCATCAGCTCTTCGTCTTCGTCGCTGAAACTTGTGACGTCGCTGCGATCGAGAGACTTATTGTGATCGAGATCGCCGTCGCTTCCCGGCTGAAGCTTGTTGATGAGCTGTAGGACGCCGCGGATTTTTTCATTCGAACTCATCATCGGGACGGCGAGCATTGAAATCGTGTTGTAGCCAGTTTCAATATCGACGTCTTCGTTGAACTTAAGCTCCGAGTCCGCGGGAAGGTTGTAACAATCGTCAATGCGCACGGCTTTACCTTCGATGGCAACCCAGCCCGCGATGGAGGTTTTCTCAAGTTCTAAGATCTTGTTTTGATAAGCTTTGCCGGTGCGACGGTTGTTGGAGCGGTGAAAGCGAAGTACGGGTATGTACTTCGCTTGCGTATTTGCGACCGAGTCGATTTTGATGTTTTCAACTAGAAAAATACTGGCCGCATCCGCGCCCGTCGCTTCGAGCGCGCGATCGATGATGATATCGAGAATTCGACTGATGTCTTTTTCTCGCGTTAGTGCGATTCCCGTGTCTACCAATGAACGGTAACGCTGCAGGCGCGCGCTTTCGGCGGCTTGCTCGTGGTTTTTTTGAGGACCTGTCTTATGTTTTTGTTCAGTTTTTGGTCGTCGATTCATCAATCACTGTATCGTCTTGAAAATCCTCATGCCTAAGGCCAGAAAGTACGCATTGACGCGCTCGAACTCAGAGAGCGGCGATGATTCGCGACATTTGTCGTATTTCGTCTGGCTTATGGTCCTGGTTTCGGCGTTATTTTTGAACGACGCGAAGGCGGGAGAGGTCGAGTTGATTCAGAGGGGTCACGCGCCAGCCGTTGAACGACTCTTTTGCGAGCATTGCGAAATGGATGCGCCCGAGAGGAATGATTTCAGCCTGGTCGATGAGGTACCGGATGGCGTTTGAACATGCTTGTTTTGCTTGAGCGGGAGAGTTCGCCGCACTCAGTTTTTTTAAGAGACCTTCGTACTTTGAATCCGCGAGACGAATGAAATTCTCAGGGTCTCCTTGCGAGAAAATCTCAACGGCGGCGCGGCAAGTTGAGCGATCAAGACCGACGCCTTTTCGGAAGATCGCGGGTGGATTTTCTCGGAGTGTGGCGAGGTAAACAGTTTGCTCGGTGGGTTTAAGTTCGACCGTGAAGCCAAGGTTTTTCTTCCACTGTGCTTGGGCCCACTCCATGCCTTGTTGAATGCTGTCCCCGGCTAGTTTTGATAAGCCAATTGCGATTCGCGTGTTTTTGTGGTCCGCTGGAACTTGGCT
>JAVFAU010000192.1:0-4599 GCA_034002335.1 Bdellovibrionales bacterium
AAGTGTGATGGACGGCCGTATTCGTCCATCACAAGCCCGTTGACGAAGCTATTTGCCCCCGCGTAGATGCCCTGATCTCGGTCGCAAATGAAGTCGGCTTCGAGAATTTGAAGCCGCAGACTGTTGATTAGAAAGACGTCGCGGCTGATAACCTCGCCGTCGGCGGCGACCGCCTGCATGACTTGTCGCTGAAGACCCGAAAAATCAGTCTTGCCATCAAGCGAGCAGCCTCCATCAAGCGCCCACTCCTTCCAGAGATCGAGAATCTTTTGAAGCTGCTTTGGATTTGGATGACGGATTGAGGCTTCAATGCCCCAGCCGACGACACCATGAACAATGACCGCTAGACCTTTTTGCGCAAAGGGCGCATTGCGAATCAGATCGCGTACGTTCTCACGAAGCGGTGCGAGCTGGCCTCGTACTTCTGAGTTCGCTGATTTCGAGTTTCTCGGAATGGTTGACGAGTTGAAGCTTTTCGCGCCGTCAAGTTGCCGAGTCATGAGCGCAATTTGGTGCCTTGCGATCATGCGATTTCTCATCGCAAGCGGGTTGAAAACCCCGATCAGACGATCGATGTGGTTGGGTCGAAAATCAAAACTCATTTTATTTTAAACCGCGCCTGGATAGTTCGAGCCGTTTCGGGAACCTCTGAAGGTGTTGCTTGAGCCGCGATGTTCTCTTCGATTTCTCGAATGAGGTTTTTCAAATCCCGCAGGTCGTGAAATGTGACAGTTCGGCCTTGAATAGAAACGGTCTTCACCCCCGAAAGGAGGGCTGCCTTCAGTGGAACTAAGTCGGACTCTTGAAATTGCATCTCATAAGAGTCCCAGCGTTTCCTACGCTCTGCGTCTCAGACCTTGGTTGCGCCAAAGTCCAGGGCTCTTGGGTGCATTTGCGGGTCGCGACTGCGCCGCCGAAGCGCTTGTCTGCGCTGGGTTTGCCGGGATTGAGGTGGGCGATTGTGCGCCGTTCAGTTCCTCTTCGCCGACGTCATCGAGATCGAGGGCTAGACCATCGAGTGTTTCCCAATCGTTTTGAGTAAAGCGATCGAGACCAAACATGGCCGCGGCTGCGCGCGCGTAAACAAGGGTATCGAGTCCCTCGTTTCGTTCGCGGTTCTTTTGCCACTCCCACCCCTTCTTTGTTCGGACGAGTGATTCTGAACAAAGCTGTTTGAAGTACTCTTGATCGAACTCAGGCGTGTGAATGTAGCCTGAAGCTGCGACGCCATCGATGGGCGAGGGAAGTTTAAAGTTTGCGTAAACGCCTTCTTTCATAAAGCTCGAACCGACCATCCAAAGCTTGTGAGCAAATCTGTTGCGTGAACCATCAAGCTTAGAAATCAAATCGGAACCGATTTTGTAGAAGGTCCGAAGTGAATCGGAACCTTTCGTCGCACGGACCTTGTTGGGCGAAAAGCGCGAGACAAACTCGTAAACCTTTTGCGTGTTAAATCCAGAATCGACGCAAGCAAAAGAAATGAAGAGCCGTCGTCCGCCGCCGTCGTAGGATTTCTCTTGAATGAAGTTAAAGAGCTCCTGCCAAGTTTCGTCGAGATGAGTTTGGCCGTGAATAACGTGGTAGTCGATCACGTAAGCCTGTTTGTCGCGAGTCCAGCCGACGACTTGGGCTTCGAGCCGGTCACCCTGAACGTCAATACCGCACGTGAGAAACTTAATCGCGGCCGACGGTAACGTCGCAATCGGATATGTCTCGCGTCGGTCATAGAGGCGCTCCCAGTCAGGCACTTCAACCGCTGGCTTCCACGTTTCTGCAAGCGACGTATTGACGAAAACTTTGAGCTTTTCAGGGTCTTTGCCGGCTTCGAGAAACTTACGAACAAGGTTCGATAGCGGCTGCCAGGGGCTTGCGATCGCGTTGCAATGAAAGCCTGCGTGGCCCTTAAACGGTTTTGTCGCGACGTATTCGCCGTTTGCGACAGCCTTCAGTCTCTCAACCTCTGTCCATGGTTCGCTGCATTTTGAGCACTCATAGTGTGCGGTTTCTGGATCGCCATTGCTCCACTTCACGTTGAGCCATTCAAGCTTTTCAAGCTGAAGGCAGTGCGGGCATTCGGCATGAAAGAACCTCTGATCGGAGTCTTCAAATCGTGCCGCGATTTTCGATGTGCCTTCGTTTGTGGGCGAACAGACGGCGACGCTTAAGGCATTCCAAAAAGTTTCAGATCGCTGCTCGATGAGTTTTTCAGGATCGCCTTCGTGACCGGCTGTCTTGTACTTATCGACTTCGTCCATCAAGACAATTCGCACCGGACGTGAAGCGACGTCCGACGGCGATCCCGCCGAGACGATTGCGATGAAACCACCAGGGAATGTCTTCATCGATTCGGTGTTGCCAGAATCGCGCTCACGTTTGTTTCGGACCAAGTCACGAAGTACAGGTGTACTTTGCAGCATCGGGTCAAGGCGTGTGGTTGACCACGTCTTCGCAAGCTTCTCGATTGGCTGCATGACGATCACGGGGCTCGGATCTTGATGCATGAAGTAGCCAACGATGTTGTTGATCAACTCAGTTTTTAAGATCTGGGTTGGGCCCATAACGGTGATTTTCTTGATGCCCGGTTCAGTCACCGCGAGCATCGGGCCGCGCGCGACTTCAACAAGGTCTGTGCGCCAACGTCCAGGTGTGCTGGAAAGGTCGGATAAATACCGGTAGGTATCAGCCCACTCAACCAGGTTGAGTCGGGTCTTCGGTTTTAGAATCTGCGCTCTCGCGTTTAGAAGCCTCGACCGTATCGTTCTCTCTGGACTCATCATCACTCGCCTCGTCTGCGAGTGAATCGGTTAGTTTCGACAATTCCTTGATGGCGTCAGATTTAAGCTCTTCGAGTGTTTCGTCGATCGCGTCGGTTATCATCTGATTGATTTCTTCTGGATCTGCGATGTTTGCCAAGTGCCGGGACAGCCGTGCCGGAAGCGAAAGAAGCTTTGTTCGAATCGTCGTGTACTCGGTCATGACTTCTTTTAAAACTGATTCGACTGCAATGTAGTCGCCACGTTTATTCGCCAAATCAATCTCGGCGCGTTCGCGTTTAAGCTTTGCTATTTTAAGTTCCTCAGCTCGAAGCTGACTCGTAATCGTGTCGCTGGCCTCTTGGCCATCGTGAGTCTTGTTCGTGAATGATTGAAAGACGTCGGACATTTTGTAGAGCTTCGAGTTTCTCGGACCTTCTTGGAACGGAGTTCGTTCGGTTTGAAGCCGTTCAGAAACCGTGCGGCGCTCAAGCTCGAGAAGTACAGAGAGTTGCATGATGTTAAAGAGCGATGGACGTTCTTCCGGCGCTTTTGAAGCCGGTGGTTCTGCGATGACTGGAGCTTCGACCGGAGGCTTTTCGATGACTTTACGCTTTGGTTTTTTACCTGTTGACTCTGGCTTCGTCTCACTTTGGGGCGTCGGAGCATGTTTCTTTTTTGGTTTCATATTCCATCCTGTTCGACCTAATCCCAAGTCGAGCTGAGTAGTCGTCATCTCTTTTTTAGGTCTATCTGGAGTCGAATTTCGGCCGCTGCCCCATCGCAAAGCTCAGACTTTTCGGGAAGGACCCAAAGGGGCGGGGGCTTGCGTTCGTTCTCATCCTTTAATTTTTTGGAGCTCATATTCAAACTGATCGTCAAAAGATCTATTGAATTCGTCGCGCATGAACGCACTCATTGTGCGCTCGTGTGACTTGACGAGCTCTCTAAGCGAGAAGGTCGGACGCTGAAGCGGCCGGCGCGCCGAGCCCTTGCGTTGAACGATCAGCGATTTGCCCGAAGGGGCCGACCACAAGAAAGCTCGCGGCACGAGCACGCGGCCTTCAGGCAGCTTCACGGTCACACCTCTGTAGCTGCGAGCTTTCTTACCCCTTCCGATCTTGACAGTCTTCTCTTTCGGCTTCATTTCATCCAGCGGCACACCGTACTTCACACCAAAAGAAACGAACGCACGAAGGCTGTTTGCCGAAGCCCGCTTCGTCATGATTCGCTTAGATACGATGGACGACTTTAATCCCGACGCTTTCGAAACTGTTCGTGTGAGCCGAGTCTTCGTTCGGGCGGCCGCTTTATTTAGTGCACGATAGGTCGCGACGGTTTTTGCTTTTCCGATCTTTGCCGTGATTCGCGTGAACTGCTTTTCAAGACTTCCAAAAGTAGACACGTCTTATTCCTTCCGTCTGAGGTCCGGGTACTTCTTCAGGAGCCCCTGAATCAACCGGTGCATGCCCGAACGAGTACGAGGCACCTTGAACTTTTGGCTGAGCTCTTTGGATATGCGAGAGAGAGAGACGCCTTGTGCGTGAAGTTTCAAAACTTCACGCTTGTGCGGCGGAATATCTGACTGTTCAACCAGGCGATCAACGTGCGCGTAGTAATCATTTGATCGAGCCTCAGAGTTATGGACCGAGAAGACTTGAGGTGCGACGCTTCCGTGTCGTTCGATATCGTCGAACCCGCTGCTTCCGAGGCGGGCATACCAGTCAGCCTGGCATCGTTTGAATTCACGTGAATTAAAACTCATCGCGCCAATCCCTTGAGGACCGATTGTCATTTGAAACTAAGTCGTTCGGAAACTTGAGAAGCTCGATGCGCTCAAAGTGAA
>JAVFAU010000193.1:0-4592 GCA_034002335.1 Bdellovibrionales bacterium
TCCTGTTTGGTGCATGGCGCGACCGAGAGTCGTGAGTCGGCTGTTTGAGTCGATGGCGCCAAGCGTGCGAAGTAATTCTAAGCTACGTTCGATTCTTGAACGGTCAGGAGATTCGAACCATTCGAACTGGCGTGGATCAGGTACGCCAAGGGCATAGAGGTCGAGCAAAGAATCTGCAAGATCGATGCGGGAAAGCTCGGCTTCGTCAAACTCTGAAAAAGAAAGCTCGTCGGCTTTTGACCACAGACGATAGCAGATGCCGGGAGCTTGGCGGCCGGCACGACCGGCGCGCTGACGTGCCGATGCAAGAGAGATTCGCTCAAGATGCAGTCTTGAAAAGCCGAGGCGGTCGCTTCGAGAGACGCGGGCAAGCCCTGTATCGATAACCGTACCGACCCCGTCGAGCGTGAGTGATGTTTCCGCGATATTAGTTGAGAGAATGATGCGTGGTCTCGGATCGTTCGCACTCGGTACGAGGACGGAGTTTTGTTCTTCAAGCGAAAGGGAGCCGTGCAACTGGAGGACTCGGCATGCACGCGCAAGACCCGCGTCCGCCAAAAGGGCTTCTTCGACACGTCTGATTTCACCGACGCCGGGAAGGAACGTTAAAATGTCTCCGATGCGCGGGTTTGTTCCGTTTGCGACGGAGCGGACGAGGCGAACGACTCGGTCAATCCAGGCGCGATCCGCGACAAGTGACAGAGGTTCTCCGGAGTGCCGGACGTCGATTGGAAATGTGCGGCCAGGAACGTGAATGATCGGCGTGTCGGGCGAGAGAAAATCCGCGACTTTTTGAGCGTCCATTGTCGCCGACATGACGATGATGCGTAGATCAGGTCGTTCAAGAAACTGCAGCTCCTTAAGCAGGGCGAGTGCGAGATCCGTGTAGCGGCTTCGTTCATGAAACTCGTCGAGAACGACGCAGTCGATTCCTTGAAGTGTTGGGTTCGAAGCGAGGCGCTTTAGGAATAAACCTTCCGTAAAAAACTGCAGGCGTGTCGCATCCGTCATGCGATGGTCAAAGCGAACGCTGTAGCCGACCTCGCCGCCAAGTTTCCAGCCAAGCTCCGAACTCCATTCGGAGACGATGCGCGACGCGGCCGCACGGGCTGCGATTCTACGCGGTTCAAGAACGGCGACTCGGTTGCTGATTTTTTCGGCGATGATTCTTGCGGGTAAGCGTGTTGTTTTGCCGGCACCGGGTTCGGCGACGAGGACTAAAGAGGAATGGTGTTGAAGTGCGTTCGCGACGGACGGCCACGCGGAATCAAACGGAAGAATTTGGCGAGTGTCGTTTGTCATCTCATGGTGTTCGTTCTTGTCTATTTCGCAATCGCAATCGCAATCGCAATCGCAATCGCAATCGCAATCGCAATCGCAATCACATCACTTTTCTTGCGATGCTATGGAGAGTGGACGCGAAGTGCACCCCGCAATGCATTATTTGATGGGCCCGCCGCTTGCTAAGCCAAAGAGTGCTGAACGTTTTGGTTCAAAACTACACCAGACACTTACATAACGAGGGGGATTTCGTGTTTAAGAAAAATCAGATCGAGACAAGCCAAGAAGAAGGTCAAAAAGTAGGAATGGTAAAGCGTGGCCTGAAACAAGGCCTAAAATCGCTTGCGATTTTGGCAATGGGAACTTCGATCATGGCCAGCACGGTTGGCTGTACATCTGAAGAAGTCGCGGCGTTCGGAGGAGCCTTGGCCGTTGTTGCGGGAGTCGTTGCCATCGATGCGGCCCTTGATAGGGATCGTGATCGCGATCACCGCCGCTGTCAGGGCGATTGGGTATGCGTGTCGCGAACGGATCATCGCGGACGTTCACATCGTGATTGTCGCGAGAAGGTATGGGATTCGTGCGCACGTCGTTTGACGGTTGCGGGCTTGGATATCGCGGCGGATTCCGCATTGGGACAGAGCCTCGCGCAGTCGATTCCGCAAACGGATCTTGCGGTTCAGAACATCGCGGCCAAGTATTCACTTCCATTGGAATCGGCAGAGCGTTTCACGGCCGTGTTGCAAGATGCAGCAGCTGGCCAGGTCGGAGCACTTGATTCACTTGGACTCTCTGAGCTCGAGTTGAAGCGTGTTGCTCGCTATAAAATGCCTTCGGATGTGGCTCTTGATCAAGTCGGCGTAACATTGGCGCTTTCGCGTGAGATGGCTCGCGATCTTGTGCAGCAGCTTCTCAATGAAACACGCATTCAGATGGCTGATGTGAACAGCGCTGCATGGACAGCGTGTCAGTCGACTGGCAAGTGGAAGACAGATGCGAACGGCGGAACATGTAAGTCGCTTTCTTGGTCAGGCTGTAGCCCTGAAACTGGCGCGACAATGTGTGCGTCGGCACGATAAGGAACGGGAAAACCAAACATGAAAAGCGCGTCTCAAAACGAGATGCGCTTTTTTTATTGTCCGTTAGGTTTTCGGTTGCCGTAAAAGCCGTAGACAGTTCGAAGAGCGGAAGTGGCTTTAAATCAAGCTCTCCTCGTATGGTATGTGCATCTATTCTGGCTGAAGGCGAAGGGGGGCTTGGTGTTGATTCGAATCGCGATTGTTTCGCCACAAGGCCCTGATCTTGAGAAAATCAGATCGGCATTCCGTAACCCAGTTAAGTTCACTGTTCGTGAGTTTCACTCGATGGAAGCGGTGACTCATGGGTTGGTTTCTTTTCCGATGGAAATCCTCATTATGCGGGTTCCGATGTTTCAGGATCGTCATGTCGTGATGGCTCAAAAGGCTTTAAGGCGGTTTCATGCGGCTTCCGTCGTGGTCTTGGCAAAAGATGTGGAGCCTTCCGCTCGTATGCAGGCGAGTCGTCTTGAAAAGTTCAAGCTTCTGCAGGAGCCGCTGGAAATTTCGGATTTAACGGCGATTGCCGAAAAACTTCGTCGCGGAGATTCATCCGCCCATCGCCTGCATCCTCGCGCTCGACGTGGAGAATCCGTGCAATTGATCGATCAAAAGGGTCAAGTGCACAAAGGGCAGTTCTTGGATTTCGCTCAAATGGGAGCAAGGCTTCTGATACCGAGTCTTCATAAACTCAACCCGCGTGAGTCTGTGCAGCTGGTTTATGGTTCGACCAGTGAGCCGGGGCGCCAACATCGTATCGAGGCGAAAATCGTTTGGTCTTCGTTTGGTGGCGGAATCGTTGATCAGTTCATGGGAGTGAAGCAGCAAACGGCGGGCATTCGCTTTATCGCGGCTTACTAGAGCTCTGTACGAGAACTCTGAGAGGACCGCGTGCGAAAAGAAGGCACGCAGTCGTTCAGAGGGCTCGGCGAGCATTAGCGAACGTTGCGGTGAAGGCTTGAGTAGAAAGACTTCAGTTCAAGGAAAACGCGTTTTGCGTCTTCTTGAGCCGCTTCCCAGTCGGAACGACCGGCGCTCTTCGCTTTTTTCCAAGCGGCGCGTGCGCGTTCAATACGTGGTTTGATCTCTTCTGTCGCTTTGCTTGCGTACTCAGCCACTTCTGGCTTCGTGATTTCTGTTTTGCGCGCCCAGTTCCAAACGGCGTGCTCGTAATGTTGAATGCGTTCGTCGAGCGTCGCGATGAAGCGGTCTTTCTGCTCGTATGAGTACGGCTTTTCGGCAAGGCTTACGGCCCAAGGCTTTGCTTGCGCCCATTCTTCGTACTGGGCATTGCGTTGGCCAAACGTACCCTTCGAGAAAAACGCTCCATGAGAAGCATCGATGGGAGAGTCGCCCGAGTAGGCATCCGACGGAGCTGTTGGAGCCGGTTTTGCTTTTGGCGAAAAGTGGCCGCCAGCCGCAAGAGTCGTCGTTGAAACGGCGGTGAGTGCTAGGGTTGCCAGAACTGCTGTCGTAACTTTCGAAATGAATAGGTCTGATGTGGGCATCATAAAGCTCCTCGTCTGCCGGATTGTAGGCCTTTGGGTAAACTGAATCCGAGAACGCGAGAGGTCAAGCGAGTCTCGCGTTTCAGAGGAGTTTCGGGATATTTCAGGAACGTAAGCAGTCAATGGAAGCGATGCGCCATAAGCTTGCCGCCTTTTAAGAGGCAAAGTTCTTGGCGAGTCCCATATTGAGCTCTCGTTTGCTGATGCTATCGGTAATCTGAAAGTGGGCGAGTCGCATGGAACTCGGTACCCGAATATGGTTTGCCGACATGATGATGACCGGAATCTTAAACGAGAATCGGCTTTGGCGACCGAGAAGGGGATCTTGATCGAGATAGCGATCAAGACGTTTGAGCGTTTCAAGCCCTTTTAGGCCCGGCAAGTTTTGGTCGATCACGAGATAGTCGTAACTGTTCGAGCAGAGGGCCTCGATGGCTTCGTAACTATCGGTGACGAGATCGCACTTCGCATTCGCGAAGCGTTCGATCAGATAGCGGGTGAGGAAGGCCATGTCGGGATCGTCTTCGACGATCAGAACTTTCCTTCGGCGCAGTCCATATTGTTGTTCAAACGGACTGTACGTCGCGCGACGTGAAAGCATGCGAGAATCCGTGTGCTCTTGGTGGCTGAGCGGTGATGAGACCGGCTCTGTTGTGGCGTTCAGTGACGAACGGGTCGGTGAGTTAATGGCTCGTAGATTCGGGTTTGTTTCTAGTTTCGACATTGC
>JAVFAU010000194.1:0-4589 GCA_034002335.1 Bdellovibrionales bacterium
AGAGTTCGTAGCGTTTCGGCCGGCAAACCATTTGACCGATACGCACAATCACGTGCTTCTTCTTGAAGAAGTAAAAATACAGTTTGGCGGAGGCAGATTTCGATCGAGTCCTTGGGAGAAATACATGAATGCGGTTGGTACGACTCAATCGCAGATGAAGGACGAGCAGGGGCGAATATGGACGGTCGTGCCAGAGAAAATGAATGGCGAGGCATTTGACGGCCTTGAACTAGTCACGCCACCTCTCGGTTCAAGAGCGGATCTGATTAAATTTGCGCGCGTGATTGACTCGATTCGCAGCTCTGGTTTGTTTCGGAGGGGAGCGAGTTCCTCGACACACTTTACTTTTGATGTGAGCCATTTGCTTGGCGGACCAGTTTTGAAGGGGGAGCCGAAGTGGGAATACATGCGTGACCGCAATATTTCTCGCTTTGTCGATCTGGTGTTGTTTCTTGAAATGAATATGGACGCGATTTTTGGCGTGTTGCAGCCCAAGCGTTATGGACAAACCGTGAACACGCACATTGTTCCGCTTGCTGTGAATCAAAAGGAACTGCTGAAGCAGCTCGCGGAGCTTCCAGACGACAAGCGCACATTCGAGCAAGTTCGAAATGTTTTTCAGTCATTTGATTCATACGAAAAAATGCTCGTAAAGAAACCAGCGGTTCATGCTTGGAAATTCAGAGCCGTAAACTACGGTAAGCTGCTTGGGCTTGGTCCTTTTGCTGGCGAAGACCGACTTCCGGTTATCGAAATTCGTGTTTCTGATTTGATTGAGCATGGTGAAAGACTCGAAGCCGTTGCTCGTTTCATGATGCAACTCATTGAATACGGCCAGAGGCAGTCAAGTCAGTCTTTCCGGGATCCATTTCCGACGGTGCGTGATTTTTATGAAGATCGCGAGATGAACGCGGAGCTTGAGCGCATCCTTCGCGAAACGGGGTCTGAGGCCGCTCGGCTTTTATTGGCGCGCTTGGAGGCACGTTCTTCGTTTGAATCGGGATCGGTTGCTTTAAAGGGCCGGCCAATGGGCTTTCGGGCCGGTGGACGTTGTCAGGACCTATTTCAACCAAGTGCGATCTAACGTTTGGTCTTCGAATCTTCAGTGGTTTCGCTGGGTTTTTCGTGCCACCCTGGTCGTATCGTGAGTGAGCAGAACAAGACGCAGGAAAAAACGGAATATCAGATATTCGAAGACCTAAAAGAGCGGGTGCGAGAGTTCCCTCAGCAGGCCGGCGTGTATTTGATGAAGAACGCCGCCGAAAAAATCATCTATGTTGGGAAGGCGAAGAATCTTCGCTCTCGCGTTCGCAGCTATTTTACCGATTCAAAGGACCATTCTGCGAAAACGCGCTTTCTTGTTCGACAAATTCGTTCCATCGACACGATTCTCACGAAAACAGAAGTTGAAGCTTTTTTGCTCGAAGCCTCGCTGATCAAGAAGCATCGACCGCGTTACAATATCCGGCTGAAGGACGACAAAACGTATCCATTCATCCGCGTTTCGATGGCGGATCCTTTTCCGCGGCTGTATCTTGCTCGGAAAGTAAAAAAAGACGGCTCGCTCTATTTTGGTCCTTACACAAACGGTTCTGCGGTTTGGGGAACGATTCATTTTCTGAACCGCACGTTCATGATTCGCGATTGCAAAGATGGCTTTATGGCTACTCGCAAACGTCCATGCATGACCCATCAGATCGGGCGTTGTCGCGCGCCGTGTGTGGGGCTTGTGACGGGCGAGGAGTACGGCGAGGATGTGAAGCAGGCCGTGCAGTTCTTAAGGGGGCGCGACAAACAGATTGTTCGCGATCTTTCAAAAAGAATGCGTGTTGCGTCTGATGAAGAACGTTATGAAGCGGCGGCGAAACTCCGTGATTCGATTTCGGCGGTGAAAGCCGTGCTTGAGCGACAGGCTGTCGTGAACGACACAAGCGAGCTTGATCAAGACGTGATTGGTTATCACGGGGATGAGCGCGGGACGTTGGTTGAAACGCTCCACATTCGCTCGGGTCGTGTGATTGGAACCAAAGGGCACTTCTTGCCGCTGCTTGATGCGAATTCAGAAGATGAGGACGTGCGTGAGTGGCTGACGTCTTATATCAACCAATATTACGACGAGGCTCTGATTCCAGACGAGGTGCTCTTACCTGTGGATCTTGGCGGAGACATTACGGAGTTGATTACGGCGGTGCTTATTGAGCGAAGCGGGCACAAGGTTCGCGTTCGGTTTCCGACGGACAATGTGGGGCATCGTTTGCTCGACATGGTCAATACGAATGCGCGCGAGCATTTCGCGGCTCATGTCGATAAGTCCGAAGCGAAAAAACGCGCGCTCGAAGAAATTCGCGATCGGTTAAAGCTTCCGACGTTACCGATGCGTATCGAGTGTTTTGATATCTCGACGTTCCAAGGGGCCGAGACCGTTGCAAGTCAGGTCGTGTTTGAAGACGGCGTGCCGAATAAGGATCAGTACCGACGTTACAAAATCAAAACGGTCGAAGGGACAAACGACTTCGAATCGATGCGAGAGGTGCTGACAAGGCGCTTTGCGCACGCGGAGCTGGCCGATCCGGATTTGGTGGTTATCGATGGCGGTAAGGGGCAGCTCGGCATCGCGGTTGAAGTATTCAAAGAACTCGGGCGTACATCGATTCCGGTCGTGGGGCTTGCGAAGGCGCGTACGGAATCGGATTTCAAATCGTTAGAGGTGCGAGCGACGGAGGAGAGGTTTTTTCTTCCCGGCCGACAGAACCCGGTTTCGTTTAAGACGGGGAGCGAGGCGTTTCGTATTCTCGTCGGCATTCGCGACGAGGCTCACCGATTCGCGATCACGTATCATCGAAAGCTGCGTGAGGCGACATCGCTTGAAAGTGAACTCGATCAAATTCCTGGGTTGGGTCCGGTGAGAAAGAAGGCGCTTTTAACGAAGTTCTCCTCGATCGATGCGATTCGTGCGGCGGAAGTCGAAGAGATCGCGATGATTAAGGGGTTTACTCGCGCCTCGGCTGAATCGCTTTTGAGTGAACTCAGCCAGTTTGACGAAGACTCCGATTAGAGCGGTGTTCGTGTGCTTGAGAACGGAGGCGTTTCTTACTGCAGCGAATGCGTGCGCGAACGAAGCGAGATTTTGCACGACTCGCACTCGGCGTCTTCGGTGGCATTCAAATTTAGATGATCGATTTTATGTGTAAGAAGAAGCTCGGTACCGCAGAGGCAGCATGTCGTTTGATCGAGCAGGAACTCTTGCGCTGGGGTTAGGTAGTCGGTTTCCGTAAGGCCACTTTCGACTTGTTGAAGTGCCTCAGAAAAAGATGACTTGTCGCGTTCCATGCTCGTGCTCCTGGTTGTCGTAGCGGACATCGCTGTCCATAAGGCTTTTCGGTCGATTCTTCGGCTTCTTAACGGGAAAAATTTGCCGCATTTCGATGAGTTCGCTATGGTCCAGTGCGCGGTCGCAAGCGCGCGAAATGGAGCGAGGACTGATGTCGAATTCGACTCAAGAGTTAGGACAAATGGGGCGTTATTTTGAGCGAGTGTTGGGCGCGCGCGCTTTGAGTGCTCAGTTCTTATCGGAAGCGCCCATCATCGAGGTTTCCGCTCGGCCGGAGGCTAGCTCTGACGTTCCCGCCGTCGAGACTTCTGTGGCGATGACGAGCGCGGCCTCCGCTATGGCTTTCTCTGTGCCGATTTGCCGTTTAATCGATGTCGTTGAGGACGTATCGGAAACCGAATCTCGTGATGGAGCTCCGGCTGGACGTAAGCCGTCTCTTCAACAAATGGGTCAGCGTTTGACTGAAGCGATTAAAGCCGAGTGGGTTAGGCGCGAACGTCAGGTTGAAGTGCGCTGGGAGCAGGTCGTGGGCGAGGAATGGCGACAGGCTGTGCTCTCGCCTGAAGGTCGGTGTGTTCTGGCGATTGTCTGCGGAGCGAAGGGCTCCGTGACGATCGGTCGCGAGCCTGGCGAAGTGGCTCCCAAATTCCCCGTGCTTCATATTTCAAGCTTCGAAGAAATGCAGGGAAGCCCCGTGATCAAGCGCGATGCATGGCGCGCGATTCAAAAGCACGTGGCCGACGGTCGGTTGGGCTAAAAAATTCCTATTTAGCGTGACGTTCGGCCTGGCGCCGCGCCGTCGTCTTCTGCGCGTAAAGTCTTTATACGGAATGTATCGGTGTATATCATGCTTCGCGCCTCGGCCCGCGTGACGCCGCAGCCTTCGAGTTGGTTGATTCTCACATAGTCGCGCATCGTAAGAAGTGCCCGAAAGCTCTCGATGACGCGCGTGAAGGGGCGATAATCCCAGAACGCTTCTTTTTTCTCATTTTTTGTTTGAGCCGTAGGCTTCTGCCAGCGTGACCGGCCGGTGACGGCCATCGCGATCGCGCTTGTGATGGCGCGAATGAAGGGCGCGTAAGTAAAGCGATTCATAAGCTTCATGTGAATATGAAGGTGGTTTCCGACATTCGCCATCGAAAGTATAAACACGCCGTTTTTGCCCGCGAAATGATGGATGATTTCTTGAATGCGTCGAGCGTTGCGCGCGTGCCGAAACGACCACGCGCCCTTGGCTTTTGAAGATCGAAGCACAAGA
>JAVFAU010000195.1:0-4576 GCA_034002335.1 Bdellovibrionales bacterium
GAACCACGGGTTGTTGCGCGTAACTGCCGTCCTGGGTTGTCTCGCCATTAGGGAAGAGACCGTAGACGGCGCCGGCGCGTTCGCCTTTGTTCTCGACGATGAAGCCATCGAAGCCGAGAACGGACCGTCCGCGAGTCGCAAGAGGTGTTTCGAATTCGGCGAAGCTGTCGAGACCTCGCGAGTCGATCGACAAGAGATCGCGTCTGGAGTCAGAAAGGCGAACGCGTACGACTTTTGTTTGGCGCATGAAGGGTTTCAATTCAAATGCGGCGTGTTTCCATTCGTGACGGAGCGAGAGAACGACGTCGGTTTTAAGATTTTTCGTGTCGGCGACCGGGTTGCGTCCTGGAATCTCTTCTTCGGCCGGGTTGAGAGGCGCGTTGCCGCTGTCGTCGTAGCTCGTGAACTTTAGGTTCGCCTTCGTCGTTCCCGAACCAAACGCGCTCGTTTGAATTCCGAGACCGCCGTAGAACTCTTTTGTCGTATGAGCCGAATGCGGAAGGCGCTTGCCGTTTCCTAGTTTAAGATCAATCGCCTTGGATTCAGAGTAAGACAGAATCGGATCAAGCGAGAAGCTTTTTGGATCACGATCAAGCACTCCGAAAACAGTGTAGCGCTGGCCGAAGCCGCTATCGGCGGACGAGTGATCGAGTGAGATCTCTCCACCGAGGTTACGGCCATGGCGGTTCATGAGGTCTCGAGCCGTCGGCCGGCGCATGTTGATGACGCCGCCGAGCGCGCCGCTTCCGAACATCGAAGAGAAGGGGCCTTTTACGATTTCCACTTCTTGAAATCCGCCGAGATCCGAGAAGACACGGCCACTGTGGCCGCTTTGAAAGTTCTGCCGGGCTCCGTCTTCTAAAATCAAGACCCGGTCGCTTCCGAGGCCACGGATTTGCGGAAGCTGCGCGCGCGTGCGCGGCCCGCCTAAAAACGCGACTCCGGGCACGTCGCTAATCACGTCGCGCAAAGAACGAGAGATTTGCGATTCGACGCTGTCCTTTGACTTTTGAACAAAGCTACCTGGCTTAAAGCCAAGTGGAAGGCCGGAGCGTTCAAGCTCTGAATTGACGACGATGGGTTGAAGCGAAGTTTCTTCGTTGGCAGTCGCCGAGTCGGCTGCCGTGGCATCGGTTGTCGCGAACGTTTTGAGCGGTGTGAGCGAGGTCGAAACAAGAGATGCCGTGAGGAGAAGCCAAGATGCAACGGAGTGTGTTTTCATAGACTGTTATCTAAACTGTTTTGATCGCGACGCGCAAACGCCACACGTGAGAACGTGCTCTTCGCATCGCAATCGAAACCAATTTGATAACCCTACATGCCGACAGGGAGTCCATCGCTTCCGAAGGCGAGGTTCTGGGACTTTCCATCTCGCGCCGTGCGCGACCAAGTTGCAACTTTTCCATCGCGTGAGAACGTGATCGTATCGGCGAGGACATCAAAGCTCTCGTGGTACTTCACGATCATCGCTTCGCCCTGTTCAAGGGTTTTAGCCGCGCACACGCCTTGCGAGGCGAGCATCTTAAGTTCCGTCGCCGCCGTATTTAACCCGGCCCACTCGGCACCCGTGTTGACCGAAGGGTATTTGACGTAGCCCTTCGTGTCCGCATCTGGGTGTGTGGGTTGGTATTCCGCGCGGTGATCGTCGTGTCTTACGATATTGCAGAAAGCACCGGAGACGCGGCAAACCGTCTCAAGGCGCCGGTAGGGGCCGCCTTCTTGGGTGCGCGTGGTGTTGCGATTGGCGAGGTTGGAAGCATGAACGGACATGCGCATGGCGGCTCGGCGGAGATCTGAACAGTTAAAACGCGCCCGCGTGTCGGGGTTGGTGTTTGTGTAGGAGGTGCTCGTATCGACGATCGCCTGATTGGTTTTTGGCTCCGTTGCCAGAGGTCGCGACGATAAAAGAGAGGATGAACCAAAGGGACCGGGGGTCGCCGCGGGTGCATTTGCAGATGTGAATACGACGGCCAAGCCGACTGAAGTGAGAGCGAATGTGAGCGCTGTGATCTTGATAGCCATTGCGAGACCCCCTGATCGAATTGTCCGAACTGCTTGTGCTCTAAGCATATTGGAACAGAGCTTGGCGGGGCTGTCATCTCATGAGGCTATGTACGAACGCAAAAAGCCCGGTCTAAGACCAGGCTTTCCGTGCTGTCAATTCGACCGCGTAAGCTTACTTCAGTTCGCGATGAACTGTGTGACGCTTCAGAGTCGGGTTGTACTTTTTCTTTTCGAGGCGCTCTGGGTGAGTTTGCGTGTTTTTAGTTGTAGCGTAGCGTGAAGGAGATTTTCCTTCTTTACGGGCCTCAGTGCACTCGAGAGTGATGATACGAACTTTACCCTTTTTTGCCATGGTGTCTCTCCTGCCTACGTAAGTGCCTACTGAGCCCTACGACCTAAACTTTCCAAACAGACAGACGGATCTAACACAGGTCATCGTCCGATGGGAAGAAAAACCATTTGGAAGGGCGAATTGGCTTGTCTGTTGCCTGAATGCTTAAAAATTGAACTAAATACGCCTATTTGGGCCTGCGTGAGGTTGGGCAAAATATGGGATGCTCATAGAGATATGGTGGAAATGGCGGACGATTCGGCAAGCAAGGGTTTGGGAGCAAGGCACAGGGCTGACTACCAGCAAGCGGCAGGGGAACTGCGGGCGGCGGTGGGGGACTTGGAATTGTTTTATGAGAAAGTCGCGGCGGCCGTCGAAGCGGCGGGACGCGCGATTCTTGATGAAGTCGCCCGTTGTGGAATGCGACGTGTGCAGCTTTCCGCCGAACAAAAAGGTGACGGGAGTCCGGTGTCACAAGCGGACCGGGCGGCTCATGCTGTTTTGGAAAAATGTCTTGGTGGGATGAGTCCCTTTCGTGTGATTTCGGAAGAAGACCCCAATGGCGTTCCGAATGAGACAGAGGTTTTAGAGCAACTGGGCGGGGGCTTTTTCTGGTTGGCCGACCCGCTTGATGGAACACGTGACTTTATCGCGGGCGAGGAAACCTTCGCTGTCTCGTTAGCTCTGATGCGGGTTTACGAAAAAGAAGGCAAACGACATGTGTATCCGTGGGCGGGATGCATTGGCGATCCTTCGCATCAGCTTTCTTGGCTGGCGGCACGGGAGCGGCGAGGGCGTTTAACCAAGCGCCAAGAAGGGCGCGAGATCGAGCTGCCTATGGCGGAAACAAAGGTCTCGGATGTTCGCGAGACGGGGCTTCGTGAGGAGGGGGCGCTGCGTGTACTTGGCAGTCGTTCGATCCCGAGCGATCGTCTCAAGGCCGTCTACGAGTTTTGGGGCGTTGAGCGGGTCATGCAAATGGGATCGGCGTTGAAATTCGCTCTGATTGCCGAGGGGTCTTACGATGTCTACCCGCGCTTTGGCCCTACGTCGGAGTGGGATATCGCGGCTGGGCAGCTTCTGTTAGAGGAGACAGGTGGGGCGTTGGTCGATTTATCGAGTGGACGTCCTATGGAGTACGGTAAGCCGCAGTGGCAGAATCCCGGGTTCTTGGCGGCGGGCTCGCGCGAACTTGCACAGAAATGGCTTCCGCTTCTTCGGGTGCATTTGGGTGTGCACGAAAATTGAATAATCCGTGGTGAGCGTGCGAAATGCCACCTCGTCAGCGAAAGGGGCGGGGTAGGGAGATGGACGTAAATGGGCCACGGTATGATGAAAACAAGAGAAAACTTACAGAAGAATGAAAGCCAACATGTTGATTCCTCGTTGGGCGGTCTGAGTCACGAAGCGGGCTCGACCGCGCCGGCCATGAGTGCTTGTGCGGGTCGCTTTGTGCTCAAGCGCGGTTCTGTGGTGACGAAAAAGCGCCCGCTTTTTGTGGGTCTTGCATACGTACTTTCATCGTTGGCGTTTTCATCTCTCATCGGCTGCGGGAATGGACTGCTCATGGCTCCTCATGCGCGCAACATCGCTCCTTTGATTCAGGTTTCAGGCGAGCCGGTGATCGAGTCGGTCGACGGTGTGTTAGTCGGAGACGAGCGTACGCGTGTTGCTGAGCTCGCCGCGAACCAAGCGCGAATCGAGGAGGAGCGGGCGCAGGAGCAGGAAGATCGCATGAATGCGATTCGCCATTTCGTGTTTCAAGAGGTGGTCGCGGAACGTGTTCGCCTTGTGACGGGATGGTTGAAGTTCGTTGGTCAAAAAGAGACTGAGAACATCGTGCGTTCCGGTTGGGATCAAATCGTGTCGGGGCATCTTGTCGATGTCGATCAATTGGTGGCTAAAGTCGTTGCAAATGAGGCCGCTTTGCCGATCAAGGATTCTGGAAACGAGCGAGAGGCCGTGGTTGAACAGCTGCGTGCTTCGGCCGCGCTTTCCGAGGTCGAGCTTGCGATGTGGAAGCAGATCTTGGCGCAAGGCTACGAGGCGCGTGAGAACGGAATTTCAGCGAAAGCGATCGAAAAACTCGCGATCATTTTAACGGCCGCCGTGACTGCGGACCAAGTGCTTGTAGCGGATAGCATTTTGGCTCGGTTCTAACTTAAGCGTTACATAACGTTTAAATCTTTTGTGATCCTCTGTTTTCAGGTGCTCCGGCATGCAATATCATGCTGAGATAAC
>JAVFAU010000196.1:0-4576 GCA_034002335.1 Bdellovibrionales bacterium
AGCTTCAGGCCGCCATCACTCCCCGAACTTGCTAAAAGAAACAATGCTTGGCCAACGATTGGGATCTCGCCAAGGCGTGACGCCGTCAAAACAGCGGACGACTTCGTTGCGATCACGACATGGGTCGCGCCGCTTTTGTTCTTCGCTGGAAAATTGATGACCTTCGCCATAAGTGCCCTTGTTTAGCTCTAACCGAGCGAAACGGCAATCCGATGCAGGTAAATCTACCGCCTATTCAAATGAGCGACTCCTTGTTTCTGGATTCCAGTCGTTCCGCAAAAGTCCGAATTTCGTCCCTCAGGGACGGCACTCTGTCTTGTGCTTGAATCCCAAAATAGAACACCAGAATCTCTAAACTAACAAAATCTATAAGCCGAAAATAACAAGGTGCACTCCTGGGCCTGCTTCACCAGTGCCTCGGAATAGTTCGTGTGTGAACGCCAGGGGATTTTTAGATGCAGGAGTTTCGCTTAAATCAGGGTCAATCGGAAGTGCTGAAGAATTTCTCGGGCAACGCCCGAAACCTCTTCGTAACCGGCCCAGGCGGAACCGGAAAGTCCGTGGTCCTCTCTGAAATCATCAAAGAGGCGAATCGCAGAAAGCTTCACACAGCAGTTCTGGCCCCGACGGCAGTGGCAGCGAGATTGATAAGCGGCCAAACTTGGCATTCGTTTTTTGGAGTCGGCATACTTCAAGGCGGTTTGGCAGCATCTAAGAACAGGTCACTCAGCAGCGAAGATCGCGTCGAAACATTGCGTGACCTCGATCTACTAATCATTGACGAGATTTCCTTCGTTCGCGAAGAAGAGCTACGCCTGATGAGTTGGATCTTGCAACTTGCGAGAGGCAACAATCTGCCATTTGGCGGAGTGAGAACCTTACTCTTTGGCGACTTCTTTCAGCTCCCTCCCGTGCCTCATCCGGGTGAATTTGATTCTCCACACTTTGCGTTTCAGCAATCGCGACCTTACGGCGACCGATTCTTCTACACTTGGCAGGATGCAAACTTCTTAAAACTATCTCTCTCTGAAAATTTGAGATCAGTCGATCCTGAGTACACTCGCCTGCTCAATCTCATGCGCAACGGGATGCCACTATCGGAGATCGAGAAGGAAATTTTGGCAAGCCGCCAACGAGCATTTTTTGAGAGCGGCTCCGCAGCAGAAGAACATCTATGGATTCTTTCGAAAAACCAAGAATGCGAGCACTTCAATCTGAATCGCCTAAAGGCACTGAATGGCCCAACGGTGACTTACACCGCAAGCTTTCACGGCGATCCCGATTACTTCAAATACGCACCCGTACCAGCCGAACTCTTCCTGAAAGTCGGCTCTCGAGTGATGCTTCGAAAGAACGAATACTCTTTCGATGCTCTTAATGGGGATGTCGGCACCGTTCGCAGTCTCTCGCCAGAGAGCGCGCAGGTCGAACTACAAGACGGCCGGTTAATCGACGTCAATCGGTGTGGATTCGAAATTCTCAACAAGGATTACGACGTCGTTGCACGAATCCAACAAATGCCATTGATTCTCGCCTATGCGATCACCGTGCATAAAGCTCAGGGCCAAACGATTACGACTCCGGTCGTAATTGATCTCACAGACGTTTGGGCCCCAGGTCACGCCTACGTCGCACTTTCGCGGATTCGCCATCGCGATCAACTTTTCTTGCGCGGTGAAGTTTCAAATGAAGTGCTGATGAAGCGAGATTCTCGCGTCGTAGATTTCTATATGGGAAAGCACGCCTCCACCAATGCGGCCACTCAGCCAGATACTAAGTTTCGATTTTCGCCAATTCGGCAGAAGCAGACCAAAACACGTGTTCGCCGAAATGTCGGATGAACACCAACTGAACTAATCTAAAACTTCGTTTAGGAGATCAAATGCCGAAAAAGCTGATCACTGAAATGCGCGCGTTGAGTGTCATTCAACCTTGGGCTCATTGTATTGTTCATGAGGGGAAGAATATTGAGAACCGTCCACGCATCACTCACCTACGAGGAACCGTTGCGATACATGCGTCTGCAAAAGTAGATCAAGAACGATTCGATTGGCTCCAAGAGGATTACGGAATCAGGTTAAATCTAGACGATACTGCCTATGGAGCTATCGTTGGATTTGCAGACATTGTTGATGTCGTAACGAAAAAAACTCTGACGAGGAGTACAAAGAAGTGGTTCATGGGAAAGTATGGATACGTTCTTGAGAATGCTGTTGCTCTGAAGGAACCGATTCCAGCGAAAGGTGCGCTCGGATTCTGGAGGATTGATCGACGCACGCTTCAAAAGTGCGTTGCGCAACTTAGCGCAAAGGAACTCGCGCGGTTTAAACCATTTGGACGAAGCTAGTATGAGAGTTAGGCCACTTCGAGTTGATGACCGACTCCCCATGATTTAGATGCAGTAGTCAGGAGTTGAGTTGACACGACTCAGTCGGTCGAGAGCAAAACGATCTACTGAACTTGTTTGTCCGCTGTCACCTCCGTTCCATCAATCACGTATTTTTTGTAGAGCTCGTAGCCAGCATCGAGCGTCTCCTTCGGAGTTCGGCCACGGCAGTTCTTTCCTTGGTTCGTCCGCTCTTCGTTGTATCGCCTCATAAAGCTATCTAGATCCGCCTGGATTTGATCGAGCGACGAGTAGAGGGTCTTCCTGAAGGCGACCTTGTAGAACTCCTCCTGGATCGTCTGGTTGAGTTTCTCGGTCGAGCCATTCGTCTGTGGGTGATACGCCTTCGTCTTCGAGTGCTCGATGTCGTTCAGATGCAAGAAGAGCTGGAATGGATGCTGCTCCGTCTTTCCGCAGTATTCGGAGCCGCGATCGGTCAGGATTCGAAGTACGCGCATCTGCTCCTCGTCGAAGAACGGTAGGACCTTCGAGTTCAACATGTCAGCGGCGACGAGCGCATTTTTCTCCGTGTACACTTTCGCAAAACCGACGTTCGAGTACGTGTCGATCACAGTCTGCTGATAGATCTTCCCGACCCCCTTGATGTAGCCGACGTAGTAAGAGTCTTGCCCAAGCAAAAATCCCGGGTGATGCGTCTCGATCTCGCCGTGCGCTTCTTTCTCCGCCTTCGCGTCTTCAAGCGCGTTCACTTGTGACTCAGTCAAAATGTTCGACGTATCTTTCGCCCACTCTTCGAGTCTTTTCAGACGTGACTTCTTCCGCGCCAACTCATGTCTGAGCCAAAGCGAACGAACACCTCCAGTCGAGATATGAACACCTTGCTTTCGTAGCTCGTTTGCCACACGAACTTGACCATGTGTTGGCTCGTGAAGCGAGTAGTTCAGAACTGCCGCCTCGGTCTCAGGTGCCACACGGTTGCCGATACGGGGTTTCTTTCTCGACTTCTCGAGAAGTCCGTCGATGCCGTTTTCCTCCACGGCCTTCTTGATGTCGTAATAGTGTTGCCGACTTACGCCGAGGTTCCGGCACGCTTCCGAGATGTTCCCGAGCTTTTCTCCAAGCTCGACAAGAGACAACTTTCGATTGATAATATACTGCGATTGGGTCACGTAATTTCCTTTCGATTAGAATTTCGTGTGGTAACAAAATTCTCGACCGATGGAGTTCGTGACTCAATTCTTCAACTTACCAGGTCCAGGTCCTGTAAGCGCTTTTCGTGACTACTGCATCTAATGCGTCTGAGTCACTATTGTCTTCTTGGAACTATATTCGCGGCTCTAATACTCAACTCCTCATGTGCGTCTGCACCAAAACCCACTTCGATCCAATCCTGTGAACAAAAGTCCGCAGCAACCAGCTACCTCCCCAAAAAGGGGCGAACTCAAATCCGTCACGATGGTGAAATCATCTACGACAATAAAGCTTCTCCTTAAATTAGGCCCTCACCTCAAAGAACTGTATATACAACCGCAACTAAGCCGCGATCGCGAGCTTGTGGCCGCATTCCGCGCAGAACTTCGGGCTGCCTTCATAGCCATGACCGCACTCGGGGCACTGTTGGCCAGATGAAGCCTTTTGAAAGCGACGTGGATCAAACGCAGGTTCGTCGGGGTCAACGAATCCTTTTTCGTTCCAGCGTTCGACTTCTTTTAGAACTGTCCAGATCTGAGACCAACGCGCGAACTCCTTCAATTCAAATTGAAGAAGAACTCCCTTATCCGTTGGCACGCGCTTCAGAAACAGACCCTTTTGTTCCATGACACCAAAGAAATCCGCATTGAGGGTGATACCGCTCTCGGCTTTAAAACGCTCCACCACCGATGAAAACTCGATACGCACAGAACCATTGCGATCGACTTCAAGCTCATCGCCGTAGGCAACCAGAGCCGCCGCGACCTGCATGACCTTTTCATCCGTCCTCAAAAATTCGGTTTTCCCGCCTTTGAAGTAGTAGTACTGCCAATGCTCCGAAACCCATTCTACAAATTCGATGTTCTTAAACGCGATGGCGCCGATTTCTTCTGGAGCCTCTGGGTCTTCTTCATTTTTTTCCATGACGAAGCTTGCATTGCCTAGTTTGACGAAAATGCGAGCCGCGGACTCAAGTCGCTTCGGCGACTCCAAAAAGAGTCGCTGCGCGTATTGCCGCAGCATGTGCCATGAAACGAG
>JAVFAU010000197.1:0-4519 GCA_034002335.1 Bdellovibrionales bacterium
GATGGCCTCATAAAAACTTACGAAAGCCATCGTGTCGGCGAGCTCGAGTGGTTCAAGAAACAAACCATGCACAGGGTTGTCGTCATGAACGAAAAGATCGGCCAAGTCGCGATCTCCAATCAACCCGCAAACTCTTGCCTGATGGTGGAAATCGACTTTCCCGACACATCAGCCGTTCATTCGATCATCACAAAAGTGCGCAATCTCTTTGATGTGGACTCCGATCCCGTCATCATCGCCAACAGCCTCGAACAAAACTCACGGCTGAAAAGAGCTTTGCGCCAGTTCCCCGGCATTCGACTCCCTTCTGGTTGGGACCCGTTTGAAGTCGCCATCGCAACGATCCTCGGCCAACTCGTGAGCATTGATCGCGGCCGTACACTGGTCGCTGATCTTATTGAAATCGCGGGCGAACAAGTCACATACTCAAAACCAAACAGCTTGGACAAAAGAACCATCCGGCTCTTTCCCACAGCTAAACAGATCTGCGAAGCGGACCTTAATGCCTTAAAAACGACAAACGCCCGCAAGCAAACACTGCTCGCATTCGCGAAAGCGATTGACCAAGGGGACATCTCCCTTGAACCCACTCAAGACATCGCGCGCTTCATCCGGAACGCCTTATCTATCAAAGGTATCGGCCCCTGGACCGCCCAGTACATGGCACTCAAAGCTCTACGAGACACCGATGCCTTTCCCTCAAGTGATCTCATTCTGGCACGCGCCCTCGAACACTATTCTCCGGAGACATTCGAGTTCATGCGGCCCTGGCGAGGGTATGCCGCCGCACTGCTTTGGCGCGCCCACGGCGCGGCCGGCGCCGACGCATCCCCTATTAAACCTGATAAAAAACGTGACCGCTCAATCCCGGCATCATAATTCACGACCACGGAAGAACGAAGGACGAACATGAACAAGGTACAGCGCAAAATCGGATCGAAGATCGGCCCTATTTATCTTGTGGCTTCAAGCGAGGCTCTCTACGGCGTCCTTTGGGAAAAAGAGCCAGGCATCACACCCGAACCCCAAAACGCTCCGCAACGAGCCCTGCTTGACAAGACCGAACGACAAATCACGGAATACCTCGCAGGTGAACGCAAAGTCTTTGATGTTCCCCTCGCGCTCGAAGGGACGGACTTTCAAAAACGAGTTTGGGAGAGACTGAGCAAAATCCCGTACGGCGAAACCCGAGCCTACAAGGATATTGCAAAGGAATTGAAAGACCCGAACGCCAGCCGCGCAGTTGGCACCGCAAATGGGCGCAATCCGATTAGCCTTATTATCCCCTGCCATCGCGTCATCGCGTCAGATGGAACTCTGGGCGGCTACGCCGGAGGGCTTTCGATCAAAGCACGGCTTCTTTCTCTTGAACAAGCCGAAAAGAGAAAGTGACGGCTTCGGTTACTACTCTCTTCCGCTCATTTCATGTAGAATGAACCCAAAACGGCAACCAGAAGCGGTGTCCAAAATGAGCGATTCCAAACATCAGCACGACCATGAGCATGGCCACAAACATGACCACGGCCATTCACACACGGCGGACTCCTGCTGTACTCCGCTTGCTTCGGGCCAAAACGTCGTCCAGCACAACACCTTGATCAACAGCACCACGTCGGTTTTCTCGGTATCCGGCATGGACTGTGCCGATGAAATCGCGGCTATTCAAAAGGCGCTCGCTCACTCGCAAATCGGGAAAGTTTCGGCGAACCTGATGTCCTCACAGGTTTCGGTCGAGCACGATCCTTCTTTATCCAAAGAACAAATCGTCGCTCTCATCAACAGTGCGGGGGTGAAGGTTCAAAAGACGAGAGCCGCCACTTCTTTTTACGCCAACAACAAGTCGCGGGTCTGGCTCGTCGTGACCTCCGGAGTCTTACTTGGAATCGGCCTCCTCGCCGATTGGTTCACCGAGGCTCCTGCTGAACTGCTGTTTTCTGTCTTCTTGCTTTCGACCCTCACCGGCGGCGCGCTGATCGCGCCCAAAGCATGGAGAGCCCTGAAACAAAAGTCTCTGGACATGAATGTCCTCATGACCCTCGCCGCAACGGGTGCTTTTCTTATTCAAGAGTTCTCCGAAGGTGCCGCCGTCGTATTTCTCTTTTCGCTTGCCGAAATGCTCGAGGCTTTTAGCGTGGCCAGAGCTCGTAAAGCGATTCAAGAAGTCCTCTCGATCACGCCGCAAGTCGCGACCGTCGAAGATGAAACCGGAACCCGCTCCGTTCCTGTTGAGGATGTTGCCGTCGGTCAGGCGATTGTCATTCTCGCGGGCGATCGAATTCCACTCGATGGCGTCGTCATAAAAGGAAGCTCTTCGGTTCACCAAGCGCCTCTCACGGGCGAGTCGCAGCCGGTCTCAAAAAATGTCGGTGACACCATTCTCGCCGGAACCATCAACGAGTCCGGAACGCTCAAAGCTCAAGTCACGCACACGTTCAAAGACTCAAAAATCTCAAACGTCATACGTCTCATCGAAGAAGCTCAGAGCAAGAAAGCTCCCGCTCAACTTTTTGTCGATAAGTTCTCGCGCGTTTACACACCGATCGTCACCCTCATCGCCGTGCTCGTGGCACTCTTACCGCCCCTCTTGTTTGCGGGCGAATGGGACGTTTGGTTCTACCGCTCGCTCGTCTTTCTCGTCATCGCCTGCCCTTGCGCACTCGTCATCGCGACCCCGGTTTCCATCGTTTCGGCTCTCACAGCTCTGGCGAGAGCCGGCGTCCTCGTCAAAGGCGGCGTGTATCTAGAGTCGCTCGGAAAGCTCCGCGCGCTTGCCGTGGACAAAACCGGAACGATCACCGAAGGCGTCCCCCGCGTCGTTTCGATGACTCTTGTAAAACCAGGTAGTGAGGCCGAGCTTCTCGACGTAATCCACGCGCTCGAAAAAGAGTCGAGCCACCCGCTCGCACGAGCGGCCGTTCGTTATTGCGAAGACAAAGGCAGCAAAGCCCAGGAAGTTCACGACTTCAAAGTCATTCAGGGAAAAGGCATTGAAGGGCGCATCGGAGAACATCTTTACTTCGCGGGCAATCACAAACTGGCTCACGAATTCGGCGTCTGCTCTCCTGAAATCGAAGCAATTCTCGGCAATCTCGAAGACCAAGCCCAGTCAGTTCTTGTGGTCGGCCACAAGCCGCATATGGGCTGTGCCGGAGAAGTTCTCGGAATCCTAGGCCTGGCCGACGAACCTCGCTCCAACGTGATCGAAGCGATTCGAGGACTTCACAAGGCGGGTATCACCGAGATTTCAATGCTCAGCGGAGACAACCAACGAACAGTGAACTCCATCGCCAAACGTGTCGGAATCGACTCCGCTAAAGGAGATCTTCTCCCTGAAGACAAAGTTCGCGAAATGCAGGCCCTGCTTGAACGCCACACCTACGTCGGCATGGTCGGAGACGGTATCAACGACGCTCCCGCCCTGGCCCAAGCGACAATCGGAATCGCCATGGGAGCCGCAGGCACGGACGCGGCCATTGAAACCGCGGACGTCGCCCTCATGACAGACGACCTCAGTCAAATGGCGCGAGCGATCGAACACGGACGAAAAACACTTCGTATTATCCGATTCAACATCAGCTTCGCTCTCGTCACGAAAGCAATCTTTCTTGTGCTTGGAGCCTTCGGTTATTCAAGTCTCTGGCTTGCTGTCGCGGCCGATATGGGAGCAACGCTTCTCGTGATCGCAAACTCGCTTCGTCTTTTGCGTGTGCGTGTATAAAGAAGCTCGTGTGCCCATGCTTGGGCCGTGAATACAGCCCCTAATCCAATAAAAAAGGTGGCAAAATATCTCATAGCGACGTCTTAGAATCGTTCTAGTACAGACTCAATTTAGAGAGGTTCTTGCAAGCTAAAAGAAATCAGCCCGCGTGCTGAAGACGCTTTGATTTCTCCCCGCTCTCGGTTACAAAAAAACAAACTGGGCAGGAAAAAACTAAGCTCCTCGAGGAGATTTGCTTGCGTTCAAAAATCACCATTTTCGCCGTCGGACTCAGCCTCGCGATTTCTGTGCTCACAATTATCAGTTGGCAGGTGGATTTCCCTATTCTTAGAACTTTTCTTCCCGGTTTCCCCGGCATGATCCCGATGACGGCTTTCGTGCTTTCGATCATCGCCCTCACGCTGCTGCTTAGCCTCATGTCGTCTCGCTATGAACCGTCGCCCACCGAGGACCCTACCGGAAAACCGCGCACGAAAAAAGCCGCCATTATTCTGGCGACCTTCATCAACTTCTGCGCCCTGGGAACTCTCGTAAGCTATCTTTTTTCTTATGAAGCCTCCTTTAACCTCAACTTCATCTTCACCGACCCGGCGCACCCTCAAAATATGCGCTCCGGCGGGAACATGTCTGTGCAAACAGCCATGTCGGCGTTCTTTCTGGCGACCTCCATACTGATTCACCTGTTTCTCACCATCGCCGAATCGCGAGTTTCCCCGAAAGTCACACGCGTTCTTGTCATCATTATGCAGAGCTTGCCTCTTCTGACTCTCGGCATCTGCTGCTTGGCCGCCATCGGCTACA
>JAVFAU010000198.1:0-4507 GCA_034002335.1 Bdellovibrionales bacterium
ACGGTTTCGAGTCTTGCTAAGAATCAAAGAGTTATCGTTTATCGAGAAAGTATCGGCGACGTTTCATTGCGCGCGCGTCTTGATGGACTCAGTCGTTCTTTTGATGCGAAGATTTCCGTTTTCGATTTCAGCAACGCTTGGGAGAATGGATATCTCGGCATTCAAAACAGCGTTAAACTGGTCGACGACTTGGGGTCGCTTTTGATGCCTGAATCTCTCTTGGTCTTTACCTACATGGCCCAGCGAAATTCGAATCCGGCCTCGGGCACGACATTCAAGTATTCGGTCACATCTCTGCAAGACAGTGGGGCGGCGCAAGACCTTGCGTATCATCTCGGTAATTTAAGTCGTCAAGACCCCAGTTTGAATCCCCCACGGCGCTCTCGCGTGGAGCGCTACGACTTGTTTTAGATAGGACCGATCAGCGACGAAAGAAAGTTTGCTTTCACGTTCAAAGCGCGTCTTGATGAAAGAATGTTTTCGCCTGCTGGTGGGTTGATTTATCACTTCAAAGCGTTTCGTCAGTGGTTCAGGCGCCGTATTGGGCGCGAGGACCATTGGCATAGAACACGAGAATTGGCCTCGGGGCATTTGCGTGAGTTCGTGCGGGATGCCCGTGCGGACGTTTTGGTTCTTGTTGGGCCGAGTGGCGGGTATCTTTTGAGTTCCGATACTCTCGAGCGCATGAAGCTTCGACGCTTGATTGTGGTCGAGCCTGACTTTCTTGCCCATCTCATTTTTCGATGGCGCATGCGCCGACGAAAAGTCGAGACCCTTTTTTTGAAAACAAAAAGACTTCTGCCTTTTTTTGATCCCGATGGAGATGCGCTCGACTTGTTTCTGCAGAGCTTGAAAGCGAGTGAGAGGGGGAGCGTGGCTGTCGTTTTTTGGGGCGTGCTTGGGCAAGTAAAGTTACTTGAACAGAGTTGGCGGCAGTCCGAAAACGAAGGCCGAAGGCGTCTTTTGAAAGCGTTAGATGGGGTTTCATTTGCAAGTCTTCATGATGGTCTTTCGTGGCGCGCGCACGAGGCCGAAGGTTTCAGCATAACGCCGTATACAGGCAATCGCGCGGATGTTTTGGCGCGCGAGCTTGCTGCGATAGAAGAGCGTGAGCCCAAGGCGATCGTGATTGATCACGATATGGGGTGGCTCGAAGAGGAACTTGTTATCGAAGCTTTCCCTTGGGTGCTGTCGTCTCGTCAGATTCATTCGCTTCACTGGGTCAGGCGCTTAAATACAGTTCCGTGAAAATATCGAAACAGACAAGAATCCATCGGGACAGGAATGCTCGGTCATTACCGAAGGCCGGCACTCGGGTTCGGTGCCGCAGTCGTTAGCTGGGACTTGGTGTGGGTAAAGACGGGACGCCATGAGTATTGGAGGACCAGGCCAGGCTCCACCCGTCGCGCTGCACGTCGCCCGCAGCAGTTCAAAATCGATACTAACGACATAACCACTTACGCCTGCGCACGAAAAATCGATATCGCGCCGATTGAGAAGGTTATGGCTGACCAGGCGAACTTCGGCGGAGCGTTCTTTAAGATGAGAACTTTCCGGTGAGATTTTGATGGAGACAAGAAGCGCGTGGCAACGAGTTTGCGTGCATTCGCCCCGATACAATGTGGAGCGTTCGTATTCGCATGGGCCGTGAGCTGGGCAGAGGCCATTGCGTGAGGTTTTGGTGTTGAAGAACATTTCAGGATCAGGCAAGGGGGTCCATGTGCCGAAAGCTTTGTCGCATCCGGATCCGAGGCCCGAGAGGCATCTGTGCAAGTCGTTATGAATCGGGTTGTCGACCCAATCTCCCGAGGAGTTTTGGATTTTCAGGCCGAGTCTTCGTGCGATTTGAGATGGCGTGCGAGCAAGCTTTGTCATTGTCGCGAAGTCGCTTTCGATTGTCGTGACAAGTTCGATATTTTGAATCGCCTTAATTTGGTTGATGAGAAGAGAACTAAGGCCGATAGCGATCAAGCCGACGAGAGCTGCGGTAATCAGCAACTCTATTAGCGAGAAGCCATCTTCCTTTTTTTGAGAGACGCATCGCTGTTGTTTCATCAGAACCTACCGCTCCACCAAGAGAGAGGCCTGCGGCCGTCACCGCTTGAGATGCCATACGCATTTGGAGGTTTTACCGAAATGGCTATGTGAGAGAGTCTCTCTGCGGCTCCGACTGAGTGTGGAAGATTGATACAGCCGGTGACGTTTAGGTTGTCATCTACGCCATTCGCCATCGTCCAACTGCTACAAGAAGCTGGTTGATGGCATCGGATTCTTCCCGAAGCATCGAAACCTTGAAAGAAGCCCGAGGCGCATTGATATATATCGGATTGAAGGACCTCTTTCCAAACATTGGCTCGTATCGTGATGGGTCTCACTGAGAAATCGGTTCCTTCGTAGGCGAGCTCAGCTTGGAGAACGGGTGGACCGCTTGCTGAAACCACAAGGCTTGCGTTTCTTAAAACGATACCGCAGCCAGTGACCCCAGATGCACACGCGGCGAACTGCACAGGGTGACGGAAGACGAAGGCGGTTGATTTGCTCGGCGCAGCGGCTGTTCCTGTGGAGAGCGAGGCGAAGTAGCTCCAATTGACGTCGCATGAAGATGGGCCGATGGAGCTGTCGCAGTTGAGGTAGGCAAACGGTTGCTGAGCGCGTTCGTAAATGTTGCGTTCGAGAATGGTCATGATTGAACGAAGACGTGCTCGTTGTGTTTCGCTGCGTACATATTCGGCCGAAGAAAGGGCGACAAGTATGATGGTCGATGAGATCGCGATCGCAAGTAAGACGTTGAGAAGCGCGCCGCCATGATTGTTAAAACTTTCGTAATGGGAGTGAAGACGTTTCTTTGTCATGCCGTCAGCCTCCAATTGTCGGTCCAATTGTCGGCGGCACTTTTAGAACGCATGTGGCGCCCCAAAAGGCCTTACCTGTGGCATGTCCGCCGCATGGCCCGACGGAGGGAACGACTTGGCAGTTAAGGACGCCGTTGTTCACGGAGCTGATTGTGGTGGGAGGGGGAGGTGCGACTGTATTTGGAACGCATACCTCCACACCCTCTGCATTGGTTGTACAGGTTGTGCCACAGACGCCATCGACGGAGACGATGTCGACAACCGTGCAAGAGCCGTTTGGAACGGTGTCGTAGTAAGCGTGCGGGCAAGCTTTGACGCTTGCGGATTCGGCGACAACCCATGGGTTGGCCATGGGGCCAGAGTTGACTGTGACGAAGACGCAAGACGATGCGCCATCGCCCAATACTGCGTTTGTCAGAACGTAAGGGTATGGACAGCTTGCGGAGCGATCGGCCATGCAGATGGGAGACACGCCATCGGGTCGTACTTCGTAGCCTTGGAAGATTTCATTTGAGGCACATCCGGAGGCCGCCATGGGTGAGCAGATCGCTTCCCCCGTTGTGCGCACGAGGCCTGTCATGAAATGGCCCGGTGGGCAGGCGCTGGTTTCGGAACGGAGGTAGCGGTCGAAAGCAATCGGCGTTCGAAAGTCTTCTGGTCTCAACGAGGCTTCGGGGCTACCGAAGGCCGACATTGGGATATCCGTGTCGATCGAGGAAATGCGATAAGCGGCGAAACACTGACGGTCAGGCCCCGTGCCGGTGCAAAGGGTGTCGATTAGAACTTCGAGCTGACAGTTTGGGGACGCGCAGGGGCGGGCATTGCGATCGAGCTGTATGGTTTGACCGACCTTCGCGATAACGACGCCAGCATAGGTAATTTCGAGGTTCTCGATACGGCCGCTATTCGTCGCGGATGAGAGTGCTTCTCGATGAAGAGACATGAAAGTCGGGTCCGAAACTGTCGATAGAATCTGACTTTCGATGATAATCGCACCCGTGACGAGCTGAGAGTGGCGAACGGATTTCGTGACGATATCGAACGCGACTCCCGCTCCAAGGATCGCGATCGAGGCCAAAGATAAGGCTAATATGATTTCCACCAGTGTCATCCCGCGACTATCAGTGATCGGATTCACACTCGGTGTGGCGAGCTCTCTCGGCATGTCGTCCCCACTGAACTTTACTATGTAGATCTTCTCGGCAGGATTGAAGTCGAGGTTGAGTTGGTGGTATCCGACAAAGGAGGTGTTCTCGTTTTGAAACGCCTCTTGGGCCATGTGGGTGGCAAGAGAGTTTTGGCAATCGACAGATGGTGCTCAAATAGCAGGCGCGCTGGTGGTCTGCTGCCTTCATTTTGATCTGAAGTCCGTTTTAAGAGTGAAAGATGGCGAAAAACCTGAAGGAAATGGTTTTCTCTCATTGACAGAAGGGGGCTAAATCTCAAATATTGGCCCTTCGAATTTGTCCGGCGGTTCGCTAGCTCAGTTGGTAGAGCACATCCCTTTTAAGGATGGGGTCGATGGTTCAAGTCCATCGCGAGCCACCAAATTTTTTCGAAATCTTGTTCCGGGTCCCCATCGTCTAGTGGCCTAGGACACCACCCTTTCACGGTGGATACAGGGGTTCAAATCCCCTTGGGGACGCCAAATTATT
>JAVFAU010000199.1:0-4489 GCA_034002335.1 Bdellovibrionales bacterium
GATCTCTTCTGGGTTCGCCTCACGGCCAAGCTCCTGAACAAGATAACGCTGAGTACGAACAAGCTTGTTGATCGTCTCGATCATGTGAACAGGAATACGGATAGTACGGGCCTGATCCGCGATCGCGCGCGTGATCGCCTGACGAATCCACCAAGTCGCATACGTCGAGAACTTGTAACCACGGCGGTATTCAAACTTATCAACGGCTTTCATGAGACCGATGTTGCCTTCTTGGATAAGATCCAAGAACTGAAGGCCACGGTTCGTGTATTTCTTCGCAATCGAAACAACGAGACGAAGGTTCGCTTCAACAAGCTCAGCTTTCGCCGCGTCAGCTTCGCGCTCACCCTTCCAGATCGCCGTGTAAGTATCGCGAATCCACGCGAAGTTCATTTCAGTTTCCGTATGAAGACGAGCGAGACGCTTATCCGCATCAGCCGCTTGCGTGTAAAGCTGGCGATACTTCTGGAACGAAAGCCCCGTATCGCGCGTCATCTTCGTGAGTTCTTTGTCGTTCGATTCAACGAGCTTGTAGCGAGCCGCAAGCTGTTCAAGGTCGTTCGTGAACGTTTTTTGAAGACCTTCACGGACGCGACGACGAAGGACCGTCATGCGATTGAGCAAGTTTTTGAACTTGATCACGATACGGTTAATCGTCTTGCGGTTGAAGTTGATCGACTCGAAATGCGCCATAACTTCGGCGTTCAAAGCGTGAAGTTCTTTTTCAGTTTCCTGCTTCGTCTTCGAATCAAGTCCCTCTTCACGCAAAACAAGAAACGCCTTCGACGCTTTCGCCTGGTACTTCTTCACCTCATCGATAAGTGAGTGAACCTTTTCGATGTATTCTTGTTCGTCGTACTGAGTCTCTTCGTCTTCGAGACCACGGAAGATCGCCTTAACCTTGATGCGTCCCTGATCAAGACGCTCACCAAGCTGAATGATCTCCGTCGTTCCGATTGGAGAAAGAAGAATCGCGCGAACGATTTCACGTTCACCCTTTTCGATACGACGAGCGATCTCGACTTCGCCCTCGCGCGTGAGAAGCGACACGCTTCCCATTTTACGCAAGTACAGACGGACAGGGTCGTTACCCTTCATATCCTCGTCTTGATTCTTCTCTTCGTCCTCGTCTTCTTCCTCTTGCTCCGCATCCGGGTCCGCAAGGAACGACTGACCTTCTTCTTCGCCTTCTTTTCTCTGACTTGGCTCCGTGATGATCACGCCCGCCGAGTCGAGAGCCGACATGAACGTATCCAGTACGCCAGTATCGTTGATTTCAGGAGGAAGCAGATCGTTCACCTCTTCAACCGTGATAAAGCCCTTTTCGCGGCTCATACGGATAAAGCGTTCGATCTCTTCCTTGATCAGCGCATGCTGTTCAGCGACGCCCAAAACTTTTGGTTCGTCAGGACGCCCTGTTTTCGAATCGGTCTTACCTGCCATTCGGCCTCCGAAAAAACGCGAACCCTACTCGCGATCAAAAGAACGACGCTCGTTCTCGATCTCACGAATCTCGCGCTGAATTATAACAAACTTTTCCATTAACATTTGGCTCCGCTCGGGCGTTGCGTTCTCACGCAACTGAAGGCTGATGCGATTGAGATCGGCTTGTTTGCGGCGACGTTGAATTGCATTCAAAATTCTCGCCATGTAACGCCGATCACCTTCCGCCGAAGCACCGAGTGGGCTGCCAGACACTGAACCCGACATAACTTCTGCCATGCTCTTCGTAAGAAGCCCTGGCTGGGTCAAATTGCCTAACAGCGAAGCTGCCACGGTAGCAAACCCATCGGGCTGCTGTCCATACCTGCGAAGCGCCATGGCAGCCAGTTTTCTTCCGCCATCGTGGTCGAGCAAAAACGCTATAGGATGGTCCTCTCTGGCACCACCTGCTTGCAACCATTCCTTCGAAGCTTCGCTTAAATCCTCCATGAGCGTTTTGCTTTGCAAGAGTAGGCCCAACGCCGCGAGTTCCTCGCGAGAAATTCCTTCGAGATCAACCCTCGAATCTTCAAGAGTTGGCCCGCTTGCTGCATGCCCCGTCGTATCCCCAGTCGCATCCCCGACAGCAATGCCGTCGCCACGAATGCCACGAGCGCTCTCCGGAGCACGATCAGCAACTCGCTCCACCGCTTTCGGGCCCGGCCCCGCTCCTCTAGCGACTCCAGAGTGCATCTTCGCGGTTAGCGTCTTGCGAACCCACGCCGAATCGACATCCAAGTACTTTGCCGTTTCCTCGATAAAGAGCTCCGCCATCGCCTGCTCGAGCAAAGAAATTCCCGCCGGAGCAAGGGCCGCCGCGATTTGTTCGACGACCGAAAGCTTGTCCTGCGCAGTCGCCCGGTACCCCGCCATCCAATGACGCGTCAGAAGAAGTGTGAAGAGATCACCCGCCCGAGCCATTTCATCCTGCAAACTCTCCACACCCTTGGCGCGAATAAAATCGTCCGGATCCATGCCTTCCGGGAGGATCACGCCGCGGGGGCGAATATCCGCCGCAAGCAGGGCCGGCAAGCTTCGCTCGGCCCCCTGAATACCCGCCCGGTCCCCATCGAGAAGCATCACGACGTTTGGGGTCATGCGACGTAGCAGTTTGCCATGTTCGGGCGTAAACGCCGTCCCCAAAATGGCCGCGACGTTCTTAAGCCCGGCCCCGTAGAGCGCAACGGCGTCCATGTAACCTTCAACGATAATCGCTTCGTCTTGAGAGCGAATGTAACGAGCCGTGACGTCCAACCCGTAAAGCACGCGACCCTTGTGAAACACAGGGGTCTCTGGAGAATTCAAATATTTTGGCTCACCTTCGCCCAAGATACGCCCGCCAAAAGCGAGGACATCCCCTGACGTCGAGACGATCGGAAACATCAAGCGACCACGAAAAAGATCAAAATGCGTTTCGTGGTTCGCGCCTCCGCTACGGTTGGATTTACGAATTAAACCCGCCTGCTCACCGACCTCCGCGGGAATGCGGCGGCTCTTGAGAACTTTGGTGAGGCCGTGCCACTCGTCGGGCGAATAACCTATCTGAAAAGTTTCAATAATCTCAGGCGAAAGTCCGCGTTTGTCAGCATAGGCCCGAATGGGACTGTTCTCAGGCAAACGCTTAAAAGACTCGAAGAAATAAGACGCCGAAAGACGATTCGCCTTAAGAACATTCTCGCGCATTTCCCGCTGACGCTTTTCACGCGGGTCCTCATCTCGCTCCGGCAAAGGAATATTCGCGCGCCGAGCGAGGTGCTCAATGGCTTCCGGAAAGGAGTACCCATTGAACGTCTGGAGAAACGTAAAGACGTTTCCCGATTTTTTACAACCGAAGCAGTTGTAGAGCTGCTTGTCTTCACTCACCGAAAAGCTTGCCGTCTTGTCGTTATGATCCGGAAAAGGGCAACGGCCCATGAAGTTCGAGCCCGTCGAACGCAGCTGGGTATAGGGACCGATCACATCGACGATGTTGTTCGCTTGCCGAACTTTATCAACAAAGTCTGGTGGAAATCTCACCTGTTACGGTCCTCTAAATTGAGTGTTTTAGTTTGAGCGCGTTTAGTTCGCGAGCTTTGCCCGCACAAGCTCACTTACGATCTTGTTGTCCGCAGCGCCCGCCGTGCGCGCCTGCACTTCCTTCATCACAGCACCCATGTCTTTGATCGACGAAGCACCAAGAGCCGCTACGACTTCCGCAACAACCACTTCTACCTGTTCACGCGAAAGCTGAGCCGGCAGATACGTTTCAAGAAGCTTCAACTCAGCCGCTTCGACATCACCCAGGTCCTGACGATTCGCCGCTTTGTACTGATCAATCGACTCTTTACGCTGCTTTGTGAGCTTCTTAAGAACCGCGATGTGTTCGTCTTCGCTCATCGCCTCAGGACGGAGTTCGATTTCGCGGTTTTTGAAAGCCGACTGAACCATGCGAAGCGCGCTTAGCTTTGCAGCATCTTTGGCTCTCATCGCTTCTTTGATGTCATTCATAATTTGGTCACGAAGTGCCATTGCCAAATCCTCCTGGCTTGTGGGCCGGGCATAATTGTGGGCTCAAAAGAAAAGAGCCGGCGAACCGGCTCTTTGCTCGAAAACCCGATTCGAAGAATCGAAAGATCGATTAATCGTGTTTACGTTGCTTCTTAAGAAGACGCTTGCGAGCAGAGATCGACTTCTTTTTGAGTCGAACGCTTGGCTTCTCGAAGTGTTCACGCTTCTTCACTTCCGAAAGAATGCCAGCTTTTTCGCACGATTTTTTGAATCGACGAAATGCCGCTTCAAAACTTTCGTTGTCGCGAACTTTCACCAATGCCATTGAAAATCACCTGCCCTTCTTAATCCTGGCTAACATGGCACCTGACGCTTGACAAAGAACTTTCTGGACCTTAGCCAACTCCAAACATTGGAGCCATGCATTAAGGACATGGTTTTTCTCGTTTATAACGAAACGCATCGACGCTCTGGAGGCGGCCTTTCCATGAAAACACAGCCCGAAATGCTGCCTGAAACC
>JAVFAU010000200.1:0-4482 GCA_034002335.1 Bdellovibrionales bacterium
TCGGCATCAACCGCCTTGAATATCGTGAGGACCCGAGCCCGCTTGATCCTGAGTGTGACTGCTATACATGTAAGCACTATTCGAAGGCTTATTTGCGCCATCTGATTTTGAGCGATGAGATTTTGTCGGCACGTTTGAACACGATTCATAATCTGCACTTTTTCTTTGCACTTATGAGAAAGGCTCGCGAGGCGATTAAAGCGGGGACTTGGATTGAGTTCCGCGATGATTGCTACCGCCGATTCTCGGCTCCCTAGTAAAAGGTGTTCTTAGGTTGCGCCGCATAACGCGACGCAAGTTTAGAAACGAACTTGCCAATGCGAGTCGTCCGAGGAATTCTCATGAGCGCTTGCTTCAAGCCTTCTACAAACATGAGGGAGTTCGCATGGTTCGATCAGTTCCTACAACAAAACGATTCGCATTTGTCCTTTCATCCGTAATTGCAGGTCTCTTGGTGAGTGTTCCTGCGATGGCTCAGGCGGCACCTCCTCAGCAACCAGCGTGGGTTCAAATGGTCCCGCTCGTCATGATGGTCGCTGTGTTTTATTTCTTGATCCTTCGTCCGCAGCAAAAACGTGAGAAGTCTCGTCAGGCTTTTGTCGCGGCTCTTAAGCGTGGCGATGAGGTTGTGACTGCGACGGGCCTTTTTGGTCGTGTCGAAGGTCTCACAGATCAGTTCGTTACACTTGAAATCGCAGATGGCGTGCGTGTGAAGATGTTGCGTTCGGCAATCGTTTCTTCCGTACAAGCCGTCACTCAATCGACGCCCATCGCTGATGCTAAGGGAGGCAAGGCGTGAAGCAGCAGAAACTAGGATGGCGTTTGGCGGCAGTTGTCGCTGTCGTCGTAATCGGTATTTTGTGGTTCGTTCCGAACTTCGTCGATACGACGAAGATGTGGTGGCCGACGAAAGATAAGATGACTCTGGGGCTTGATATTCAAGGCGGTCTTCACCTTGTTCTTCGTGCCGATGTGCCTGGTGCCTTGAAGCAAGAGGCGAATCGTATCGTAGGAACGATTCGCTCTGAGCTTCAAAAAGACGGCATTCCTTTTCAAGATGTGACTCTTGGTGATGCGTCTCGTGGTCAGATCACGGTGAAGACTTCAAGTGTCGCGGACTCTGAGCGTGTCGTGAAGAAGGTGTCTGATCTCTATGGTCCGACGTTTGGTACGACTGCGACGGCTTCGGGCGCGAATCTCGAATTCACGGAACTTCACATTCGTGAATTCCAAAAGGGTACGGTGGAGCGTGCGATTGAAACGATCCGCAACCGTATCGATGAGTTTGGCGTTGCCGAGCCTTCGATCACGGCGCAGGGTTCTGACCGTATCCTTGTTCAGCTTCCCGGTATCCAGGATGCTGCGAACGCGAAGGAGCTGATCAACAAGACGGCTCGTCTTGATTTCATGATCGTGAACAAAGACTACCTTGAGACGGTGAACCCGTCTGGGTTTGAGCGCCTCATGGGTCTTATCGCGGAAGCTGAGACTGCTGGAAACTTCAAGCTTGGTGGCGAGATTAAGTACACGGCTTACGTTGAGCGTTTGAACGAAGCTCTTAAGGGAAAGCTGCCGGCCGGCTCGCTTGTCTTGTTTGAAAAGCCAGACAACGCGGCGACAATGGAAGACGGTCGTATTCCGTATGTTCTGATGTCGACGGAGACAGTTCCCGGCGATCTTTTGACAGATGCGTTTGTCGCTCCCGGCGAAACAGGTAGCCCTGTTGTAAGTTTCCGTCTTGATGCGGCTGGTGGTCGTTTGATGGGAGCTATGACCGAGAAGCATCGTGGTGAGCAGATGGCGATTGTTCTTGATCGCGTCGTAAAATCGGCTCCGACGATTCAAAGTCAGATTACGACTCAAGGTCAGATCACACTCGGTCGTCGTGGCTACGAAGAAACGATGAAAGAGGCGAAGACGCTTTCGATCACGTTGAAATCAGGTGCGCTTCCTGCGGCGCTTGAGCAGCTTGAAGAGCGTACGGATGGTCCAACTGTTGGCGCCGACGCGATTCAAAAAGGTCAGTTCGGCGCGATGGTCGGTGGTCTTTTGGTTTTCACGTTCATGTTGATCTACTACCGCACATGCGGGTTGATCTCGAACCTCTCGCTTATTTTGAACCTTGTTCTTACGATGGCGGTTCTTTCGGCGCTTGGCGCGACGCTGACTCTTCCTGGTATTGCGGGTCTCGCCCTCGGTCTTGGTATGGCGGTTGATGCGAACGTTCTGATTTATGAGCGCATCAAAGAAGAACTCCGCAACGGCGTTCCGATGTCGAGTGCGGTGTCGATCGGCTATGACAAGGCTTTCTCGGCGATCTTTGATTCGCAGGTGACGTCGATCGCCGTCTGTATCGTTCTTATGTACTACGGTACTGGTGCGATTCGTGGTTTTGCGGTCACACTCATGACCGGACTTTTCATTACACTTTTCACAGCGGTTTTCTTCACGCGCACTGTTTTCGATCTCTTGGTCGTGCGTATGAAATTGACGCCTTCGATTAAGTGGTAGGGTGGGGAAGATGAGCACAAAGGAAGTCGGAATGAAAACAGCGAAGTCCCTTAAAGAGCAACGCGGGTACAAGTATGATTTCGTTAAATACGCCTACCCGGTCGGAATTGCATCGATCGTTCTTACGGTTTTGGCCTTGGCGATTATCTTTACCAAAGGTTTCAACTACGGAATCGATTTCTCGGGTGGAACCGAGTTGCAGGTTAAGTTTGAGCAGTCGGTAACGGCTGAATCGATTCGTGAAGCTTTGCGCGCGGAAGGTGTTGCTGATCCGTCAGTCCAAGCTTTCGGCGAAGACGGCGAGTTTTTGATTCGTCTGGGTACGCCAGAGTTAAAGGACGAGAACGCTCAAAACGAGGCGCTCAATGCGGAATTGACGAAAGTTCGAGGCGCTCTTTCGTCGAAACTCGGTATGAAAGAGAGCGATGTCCTGCGCGTCGATACGGTTGGTCCTCAAGTCGGGAGCGAGCTTAAGAAGAACGGTCTTTTGGCCGCGTTCTATAGCTTTCTTGTTATCCTGATCTACATCTCGATTCGTTTCGATTATGTGTATGCTCCGGGCGCGATTCTCTGCTTGGCGCACGATGCGATCATGACGCTTGGGATTTTCGCGTTGCTTGGGCGCGAGGTGAACGTTCAGATCATCGCTTCGATTCTGACGCTGATCGGATACTCGCTGAATGATACGATCGTGACGTTCGACCGTATTCGTGAAACGGCACCGCTGAATCGTGACAAGAGTCTTGCGGATATCATCAACATCGCAATCAACGATACGCTCGGTCGTACTTTCCTTACGGCGGGTTCGACGCTTCTTGCGTGTATCGGGTTGTACTGGTTTGGTGGCGGTGTGATCGCGGAGATTTCGTTCACGCTCATTATCGGTATCTTGGTTGGAACGTACTCGTCGATCTACGTCGCTGCTCCGTTGATCATCGTTATGGAGAAGATCGTTCCTTCGGGATCTATTCCTCACGGAAGCATTGAATCGCCGAAACCAGCCTAATGGAGTTTGTTTGAAAGGATGCAAACAGACATCGTTTCATCTACAAATTCAGAAGATCGCGCAAGTTCCAACCGCAAGTGGGAGCTGCGCGATCTTGTCGTATTAAGCTCAGCCACCGAATCTGCCCCTGAAGCTAAGGCGTCAGTTTCACCGGCATCTGATGCGAACGATGCAAGATCGCTCGCTCAGACGGCGGTTCGCTCGGTGCCGCGTCCGATTCTTGATGTCCTCAAGCTTCGAGGTATCGAAGCGCCAGAACAAATTGCGAATTGGTTTAAGCCGACGCTTCGAAGTCTGCGCGATCCGTTGTCGTTAAAAGACATGGATAAAGCCGTCGAGCGACTTCTTTTGGCCCGTGAAGAGTCGATTGTTCTTTATGGCGACTACGATCTTGATGGAACCAGCGGTCTAGCGCTGGCGCTTCAGGCGCTACGTGAATTCGGGTTTACCCGCGTGCATGGGTATCAGCCGCAACGGTTGACCGAGGGGTACGGGCTTCATAACGAAGCGATCGAGCGTTTGAAGCGCGAAACCGATTGCACGCTTCTGATCTCCATCGACCTTGGGATTACGGCGATGGAAGAAGTCGAGACGGCGCGTGCGCTCGGCATCGATGTGATTGTGACCGATCACCATTTGCCAAAGCGCGACGCGGACGCCGTGATTCTTCCCAACGCTTGCGCGGTCGTGAATCCAAACCGAGGAGATTGCCCATCACAGATGGGACATCTTTGCGGAACAGGTGTGATTTTCTATCTGGTCCCCGCACTGAGACGAGCGCTTCTTGAGCAAGGAATGTTGGGCGGCGCTGAATCGGTCCTTGATCCTAAAGAGCTTCTTGATTGCTTCGCGATAGGGACGATCACAGATCTTGTGCCTCTTCAGTTCGAGAATCGTATTTTGGTGAAGCACGGTTTGGTGAAATTGGCTGAAACGAAACGGCCTGGCCTGCAGGAGCTTTTAAA
>JAVFAU010000201.1:0-4476 GCA_034002335.1 Bdellovibrionales bacterium
CCGCGCCGTCGACCATGTTCAAGATACGCTCGACCTCTCCACCGAAATCGCTGTGCCCGGGGGTGTCGACGATGTTGATTTTGTGTCCTTTATAAACGAACGACGCGTTTTTCGCCGCGATTGTGATCCCGCGCTCGCGCTCAAGATCCATCGAGTCCATGACTCGCTCTTCGACTTGTTCGTTCGAGCGAAACAGGCCACTTTGTTTAAGAAGGCCGTCGACCATCGTCGTCTTCCCGTGGTCAACGTGGGCAATGATCGCGATGTTTCGAATTTTATCTGCGGTGAAGTTTTCCATAGCTACCTATTCCGTTCGTGTCGTTCTTCGTATCGTTAAAACACTTCAATTTCGTATCGTTACATTCAAAAAGAGAGAGACAGTCAAAAAAGGCTCAACCGTGCCCCCCCATGAGGAAAGCCTCATGGCTTGTATCGGCCTGAACGACCGACGCTATACTCCTGAAGTAGTCAAAGACGGCCCCGAGAGTGGCCTCCAAAGACTCATGTTGAAATATGGTCTTCCGGAATTGCGAGGCGCCAGGATACCCGGTCGAATACCATGAGGCAAATTTCTTGATCTGCAACATGACAAAGCGATCCGTTTTTTCTCCCTGAGCGACCTGTTGAAACGCCTGGTGCAATCGCTCGAATAGAAGCCCGAAGTCCTTATCGACCGCGGGAACCGCCCCTGTCTGCCTTAAACCCATAGCCTGCTTAAAAATCCACGGGTTTTTAAGGCATCCCCGGCCGATCATCACCCCATCGACGCCCGTCTCGCTCATCCTTTGAACCGCCTGCTGAGCCGTGGCGATGTCCCCGTTCCCCAAAATCGGGATCTTCGACTTCGCCTTTACATCCGCGATGTAATCCCAATCGGCCTGGCCTGAATAGCCCGCGGCACGCGTTCGACCATGAATCGCGACCCAGGCGAGTCCCTCTTCTTGAGCAATGCGCGCCACTTCCGCGGCATTCCGGCTTTCGTGATCCCAACCCGTGCGAATTTTAACCGTAACCGGTACCTCAACCGCCGCTTTGACGGCCTTAAAAACCGCCGTGACCGCGTTGAGATCTCGCAGAATCGCGGAGCCAGCTCCCTTTTTGACGACCTTCGGAACCGGGCACCCAAAATTAAGATCGACGAAATCCGCGCCCCGCGCCTGGCAAACTTGCGCCGCTCGCGCGAGCACCTCGGGGGTTTCGCCGAAAATCTGAATTCCCACCGGATGCTGATTCTCGTCGAACTCCATCAGCTGAAGCGTCTTTGGACTTGCGTACTCGATACCGTGAGCCGAAACGAGTTCGGTCACGACGGGCCCGCAATCAAGCTCGCGCATGACCGTGCGAAACGCGCGATCCGTGATCCCTGCCATCGGAGCTAAAACGAACGGATTTCTTTTAAGTTCTGCGCTTAAATCGACGGCCACAAACACCTAATTTTACGAGCGATCTTTGAGAGACTCGTCTTTAGCGGAAAAGGGGGCTTTTAAGCAAGAAACCGCTGCTGAAACGGGCAGTTTTTAGCTAGCATTTATCTGAGATCACACTGAATTCAATCCGAGGGCAGACCGTAGAAAAATGACCCACCGCTCACCTGGACTTCTTCAAAAAGCCGCACAATGGCTGAGCGCCTTTCTGCTAGGCATGACCGCTATTTTGATACTGGGCGAGATACTGATGCGCGTCCTGTTCGCGCTCATCATCAGCCCTGCTCACGAAGGCGAGACCGCCGCTCTCGCTGCCTCACTTAAGGAGATCCAATCCAATCCGTCCGTCATCCACGTCGTCACTCTTGGCGAATCGACCACTGACAAATACCACGTCGTCAAAGACCACGATAACTCCTGGCCCACACTGCTTGAACGCGAGCTCAATCGACATTTGCAAAATCTCGAACGGCCGTATTCGGTCAAAGTCACAAATCTGGCGCGCGGCGGGACATCGAGCCCTTTTCAGGCCGCGATGCTTCGCCAGACCTTCTCGGACGGCGGCCCTGATGTCATCATCTCCATGCTCGGAATCGACGACTCCAATCGAGTGACCGTCGCGCGAAACCCGCTTCACCGCTCAAGTTATCTGCTGCGATTCTTTCATTGGGCCAACGTGGCCTATCGCTGCCCAAGTTGCCATTTTGAAAGCCCCCAGCAACGCGGGCTTCACGCTCACGAGTTAACCGAGGAACAAGAGCAAGCTCGGCTCGTCGCCGGCGCCTCCGTCGACAATCTCGAACTCACTCTCGGCCAAGCCCCCAAAAAGTCCGATCGCGATCAACGCCTCAAAGAAATCCTAAGCGACTTTCAACAAGCGCACGCCCTCTTGCGCGAAACCCATAAGTCTGAAGACGCCTTTATCGACGCCGAGGTCGCCGGCGCCCTGTTCAGGCTTTCTCAAAGAACCAAACTCGCCTCACTCTATCCGGAACTGCGAAGCTCTCTTTTGGAATTCGCCAGCCTGCTTGCGAACAGTGCCTACGAGCAGACTGTTTTGGTGCACCCCATTTATCTCCAAAACTTCTGCCTGATCGAATTCCATCTCAACAATCACGACTGCTTGAACACTTCGAAAATCGCGTTTCAAAACGGCGTTCCCATTACCTATCCTCTCTTAAACGCCTTAGGCTCCCAAAAGAACGCGCACGAAGACCCGTTCTTTCAAGCCATCTTCGCCAAATCCGGATTTCAAGTTCACGACGGCCTGTTAGATGCGGTCTCCATTCAAACAAATTATCAAGCCATAGGGGATTTCGCCCTTGAGCGCGATAGCCTTTGGTTCGCCATGCAATACCCGACAGGCTCCATAGAAGGCCTTCGCCAATACCTGAAGGATTCCAAAAAACATCCGCCGCTGTCTTTCGCGGAAGGGTTCTACCGTAATCTCTCAAGAGACGATTTACTGCCTCGATACGCAGATGTGCTGTTCGTCAGCAACGCCAATTTCAACCAAGTCGTGTCTCCGGAAAACACCGATGAGTACTTTGTCGATCTGTTCGCCTCGAACCGAGGACTCCGCTTTGGGCATGCTACGGAAAAAGGAAATGCGCTTATCGCGAAAAATGCGATGAGCCAAATTCTCCAAAACTGGGATCTGATTGAGAACCGGAAAAGGCGAAACACCCACTGACGCCACTTGGTACGTCGGACTTTTCACGCAGAACGACACATCTTTTCATTCGCTTAACTGTTGCTCGTTCTTCCGCTACAGTCGCCCCATGGGCTTCATTTCTCCAGCCGATATCGAGCGAATCGCCAAGCGAATCTCTCGTCACCTGCGCCGGACCCCGCTCGAGTCCGGGCGCGGCCAACTCAGTCATCTTCTCTTCAAACGCGAGGATCTGCAGTTAACAAACAGCTTCACCGCGCGCGCGGCTCTTGGAATCCTCATGGGCCTTTCCGATGAACAGAAAGACCGCGGTCTTGTTTTAACAACGCCCGGAAACTTGGGCTGGGGCCTTGCGCACGGGCTGCGCCTGCTTGAAATCCCGACCCGTCTTACGATCGTCATACCGGAAGACACCGTTTCAACAAAAGCTCTTGGTCTTCACGGGCAAAACTCCCATCAAATCGAGATCGTAAGAAAAGGTTTCTCGGAACTCGAGCGCTACGAAATCGTTCGCGAGATCTCCAAGAGGACCGGCATGAGTGAACTCACCCTTGAAAATCGAAAAGACGAAGTCGCCGCCAAAGGCACGATTGCGCTCGAGATTGGCGACGACCTTCAGCCTGCGGCGGATCAATTGTATGAATTCATCTGTCCCGTTGGCTCTGGAGCACTCGCCGCGGGCTGCGCCGTCTGGCTTAAACACAAGTTCGGAGACCAGGTGAAGGTGACAGGAGCCGAGCCCGCCTCGGCCAATGACTTCGCTCAACTTTTTCACTTCAATAAAATCAGCGCGGAACGATCACCCCAAACCGCCGCCGACTCTTTGCGCTCGCCCCAAGTCCGAGAGGAGTATCAAAAGACGCTTCTGGACCTCATCGACGACGTTATTGAAGTCCAAGAAGACGAAATCATCGACGCGATGAAGCTTCTTCATCGCGAGTCCGGCATTGTCGCGGAGCCGTCATCGGCCATCACGGTTGCCGCCGCGAAAAAATCCTTATCGCCGTCTCCGAAGATCTGTCTTTTGACCGCCGCCAATGTCGATCAAATGCGCTACGATTTTTACCGTCAATAGTTTGAGGAGCTACGATTCGAACTCTTTTACGTTTCAAATTCTTTTATGTTTCGAATTCTTTTATGTTTCGAATTCTTTTATGTTTCGAATTCTTTTATGTTTCGAATTCTTTATAGCAAAGAATGATCTCTTTGCTCACATCAAGAGATTGTCCCGGCACGATGCGCGTTCGCCAATCGTGCCCCGGCACGGGCTTCAAGCCCCATGTCCTCGAAAAAAGCTCCAACGATTTTCGAACAAAATAACCGACGTAGCGATTCCAAGGCGCGGGCCAAAGACTCAAAGCGTAGTCGTAAAGGCCAGTA
>JAVFAU010000202.1:0-4475 GCA_034002335.1 Bdellovibrionales bacterium
CCTTGTTCTCCTTGATAGGACCTGCTGATGAAATACGTGGCGCGAGAATGGCCGAGCGATAATGGCAACAGCGCCGATTTAGGTCTAGGTGGCAAAGCTACTGAAATCTGACAAAACGCGCCAGTTAGAGACAGCGTATCAAGACGCGTTGACGGCCTCTTTCGGGCTAGTCTACCCTTACAGGGTGTGGCCACTTTTAGACTCCTGGATAAAATCCAGTTGAAATTGAATTTGCGGAAAGCTCCTTTCGCGGGCGGCGTTGTCGGCCTGGCGACTCTTTTAGCCGTTCTCTTAGGCTATTCCCTTTGGAAACAAAACGCGGCCTCATGCGGTCTCGATTCCAATATTCAGATCATTCTAAAGGAACATCACCCCGAAGCCCTGCAAAACGCCATCTATAGCATCAAATCCGGAGCGATCGAAGGCGAAGCCTTTTTGACCTCCGCCCCGACCTCCAGTATCGGCCACATGATGGTGAGTTCCCAAATCGTCGTTCTAAAAACGACGGTTGAAAATATGAGAGCTCCATACGCCGGCCATATCACGGCAGTTATCGAATGCAAGGCGCGAAAGTACATGAAAGAACGGACGGTTCCGTTTGGTTCCGAAGAGACCCAGCTGATCCTGACGGTTGCCACAGGACGTCGCATATTCGGCGTCTGCGCAATTGAAGAGGCCAAGTACGCTTCGGCCTTTTGGGCGGGATACGACGAACAGCACCGGCAAGTGGTCACGGTGAAGCTCTTTAAACCCGTCTCTGATCTCGACATGATCGAACAGTCACAAGAGGATATCGCTCAAGTTTTGTTAAAAATGATTAGCCAACCAAGATGGTACAGCTATTCTGATTCATGTTCAGCTTTAGGAGGAATATCGTGAAGCGCGTTTTATTCGGATCAGAAAGAAAAAGAACCTACGCCGCCGTCCTTTCTCTATTGCTCATAGGATCGGGCGTCTATTACTCACAATATGCTCATGCCGAATCGAACTGGTTTCGCTTCGCTTCTTCAAAGAAGGCGCAGAAGAACCAGGTCAAGCTCTACTGGCTCACAGCCGACGGCCTACGGGCTGACGCCGACTTGTTCAATATGTACAAGTGGGCTCAAGAGGGTAAACTTCCAAACATCAAAAGGCTCATGGAGCGCGGCGCCTACGGCTATTCAACACCTGAATTTCCGACGCTCACTTCAAACAACATCGCGACTCTTCACACAGGTGCCACTTCGAAAGTGCATGGGATCGTCGAGGGCGCAATTCGCCTTGAAGGACACCCTCTCGGACAAGCCGCGATCAACGGGTTCAACTCGACAGCAAAGAATGTCGCGCCCTCTTGGGCAATTCTAGAGAAAGCGGGAAAGAAGACTGTCGTACTTTCCGTTCCGGGCTCAACCCCACCCGAACTCACACAAGGAGTCACGATCCGTGGCCGCTGGGGCAACTGGGGATTCGACGCCCCTGCTGTGATCTTTGAGCCGACATCAAACTATGAAATGCGCAAGAACACGGTTGAAGACTTCTATTTCAACTTTCTCGACAAGAACCTGACGAGATTCGTTGAAACTTCACCTGCAACCGGCTGGGCTGAGGCGGCGGAGTCTCACTCAAAACCGATCCAAACATCATTTGAAGCTCACGGCAGCGTACTTCACGCTTATATCTACGACTCCACAAACGACGGCCGCGTCAATTACGACAGCGTTCAACTCTCGACCGACAAGTCCTCGGTTCTCACCAACTTACGAGAAGGTCAATGGAGCGACTGGTTTCCATTGTCGCTCTCTTACGAAGGGCACGTCGTGGCTTCTCAAGCCAAGGTGCGAGTCATCAAGATTTGGCCAGACGGGCGCTTCAGAATCCGCGTCCTCTACAACTCACTCAATAACTATCTTGTTCAACCAGCATCTATTTCTGATGAACTCACCCGCAAAGTCGGCCCAATGGTGGACTTCCTCGACAACTGTCTCTGCCTCGGCATGGCTCCTCAGCTGATCGTTGAGCCCGAAGATAAAACAGTCGCCCTTGAAGAAGCACGCATGTCGTGGAACTGGCACAAGGATGCGGTCGGCTACATTCTCGAAAACTGGAAGCCGGACGTTCTTATCGAAGACTTCTACACTCCCAACCAGATGCTTGTTTCAAGATGGTGGCTCGGAGACATCGACCCTCGCAGAAAGGGATACAGCCCAGCGAAAGCTAAAGAAAGCTGGAAAGACATCTTAGAAATGTACCAAGGCGTCGATGCGATTATCGGTCAAGCGCTCGACAAGGCCGACGAGAACACATTGATCGTGCTCTCTGCGCAACATGGCACAGCCCCTCTTTACCGCAATACGCGCTTGAACAACCTTTTCGCGAAAAAAGGCTGGCTCAAGTTCACAATCGATCCGAAAACTCGCAAACCGACAATCGATTGGAAGAACTCGAAAGTCGTGTACCTCAAGATGGCTCACGTCTACATCAATCCAAATGGACTCGATGGCAATTACAAGCGCGCAAGCGGCCCTGCATACGAAGCCCTTCGCAAAGAGGTGATCGCCGAGCTCAAGAACTTGAAAGACTCAAATGGCGTTACGCCCGTAAGCCGCATTGAAGGCTGGGAAAACGCGGACGCTCTAGGTCTCCCTACAGATCGAATCGGCGACCTCGTTCTTGAGTCCACAACAGGATACCGCATGTGGGAAGAAGTGACCGACGACAAAGTCGTTTTCGTCACACCGAGAGCGACAGGTTACAAAGAGGGCGTTAATCCTCAGGATGCATCTGTTCAAACACCATTCTTGATTGCAGGACCTGGTGTCGCAAAGGGCGTCGCGCTCTCAAAGCCCGTTCGTCATATCGACCAGCTACCTACGATCCTGAATTTGATGAAGGTTTCCGTGCCTGACTACGTCGAAGGCCGCATGATCGAAGAAGTGCGCAAATAGAGAGCCTTCAGCCGACTATAAAGCCGAGTCAGCTCCGACTATGCAACGAGCTGGCTCTTTAAACTCTTCACTCACATTGACCCGGGTAAACGGGCAAACAGTCCATCGAAAGTGCCCTGAGGCCACCATCTAAATTCGTTTTGATGTGTTCAAATAACTCCGCACGAAGCTTGCTCAACTGGACGCTGTGCTGCTCGATCTTACTCAAATCTATTTTTTCGCCCGGGTCTGTATTGAGATTGTACAACTCTTCACTGCCCTTACCGATATTCATGATGTACTTCCAACCCGTCGCGGTTCGCATTCCACGAAGATGAATGGCGTTTCGCAAGTCGGTTTCGATATACGCCGTTCGCGCGACAAAAGACTCGCCGGTCAGAGTCTTTAAAAGACTCTGACCCTTCATTTGGCTGCGAATCCTACTCGAAGTGTCTGGTGTGAATGTGAGCCCGCTCAACTCGATCGCCGTGGGCAGAACGTCCATGGTCGAAACCTGCTCTTTCACGACCCGAGCCTTCTTTAGTTTCGGTGAATAGATCATCAACGGAACATGGACGAGCTCATCAAAGAGCGAATGCCCGTGATCCACGCCTCCATGTTCAAAAAACTCCGTTCCATGGTCGGAAAAGACAACAACGATCGTGTTTCTAATCAAGCCTTTTTTTTCGAGAAAACCGATGAGACTACCAAACTCCTGATCCGCATCGAACACTCGATTATCGTACCAGCTTCGCCATGCTTCGATTTCCGCTTGGGTCGGGTTTAACTTCTCCCCATTCAGCGCTTTTTCACGCATCGCCTCTTGAGCCTTGCTAGACAGCTTAGCGCGCATTTCTTTTGAGACGTTGTCGAGCGGATATCTGTTCTGACTCGCAAACTGCGAATGCGAGTCGTAGCCGTGAACGAACGCGAAGAATGGCTTTCCTTTTGTGGTGGTGATCCATTTTTCGAACTCCTGAAGACTCTTTTTCAAACCGCCAAAGCGCTCTCTATCGTAATAAACGTCAAACCCTTTGTCATACCCAAGAACAGCACTCACCCCCGAGTCTCCTGTAAAAGCACCCGTATGATAACCAGCCGCTTTATATAACTCGGCCACCACCAAGAGATTGGGGCGCAACGATTTAACGTTGTTCAGTTCCTTTTTTTGGGGAGTGAACGCTTTATAACGATTTGTGAGTCCATGATACGACGGGAATGTCGAACTGAACACCGACAGATAAACCGGCACAGTCCAAGACGCCGGAGAAATCGCTTGTGCGAAATCGACAGATCGCTTTGCAAACGCATCAAGATTCGGCGTCACGCTTTTACGACCAGATGGTGTCACCGCACGATAGCCACGCGTCCCCAACCTTCGTCCCTGCAGAGCATCCAAGCCGACAAATATGACATTGCAGTCTCGACAAGAGATTTCATTTTGTTTTTGAACGACAGCCAAGCCTACTGGTTGCTCCACTGATCGCACCGTGAGCCCCTGCTGTGAATAAGCCAAATTGCCATTTAAGAGAATGGTACCCAGAATAAGAGCGACTAACTGACCGACCATAC
>JAVFAU010000203.1:0-4464 GCA_034002335.1 Bdellovibrionales bacterium
CCCAAAACCCTCACTTTCACCCCAAGAGCGCGGCGCGTCTGAACACGAACCTAAAATTGTAAACCTTGCAGAACGTCAGACCCCTGACTAATTCATTAGGAGGCAGAGGTGTTCAACATCCGTTTATTTCGTTCCGAGGGGGGATTGAATGAGTGAGTGGGTGGCTGGTCGTGGGGCTGTTTTGTTTCGTTTGTTCCAAATTTTCGCTGCTGTTTCAGTTATTTCAGCAGCCTCCAGCGTCGAGGCGCTCTCGCTTTCAAAGCAGAACACCTACTACGGTTCGGACTTCTACTCAGAAGTCGCTTCAGGCAAGAAGGATAAAGACCTCATTGCAACTCTCCGTAAGATTCTAGAGTCACGCCATCTGCGCAATGACGGCGAAATGGATACCGTGGGCGCTCAGTGCGATGCCGCAGCAAGAGATTGCTACCAGCACCGCAGCGTCGGTTACTCGACAGCTCGCAAGTATTTGATGGGCCAACTCCACCTCGAAGGAACGAGTGAGGCCGACTACTCCGTGCGCGACGTCTACTGCGAGCGCGAGTACACGAACCGCGACCTCGGCCGCGGAATCGGGCCAGGCCGAGTACCAAGCGCGAACGTGATCAACACAGAGCACACTTGGCCGCAAAGCCGCTTCAACGGTTCGATGAGCAAAGACACTCAAAAAAGCGATCTTCACCATCTCTTCCCGACTCATTCCGAAATGAACTCGATTCGTGGAAATCACAAATTCGGAGAGGTCACGGTACCCGATCGCGCTCTTCCTTGCCCGACGGCTAAGTTTGGTTCCGCCAACGGAACATCCGAAGACGTCTTCGAACCACCAACGGCCCACAAAGGCAACGTGGCTCGCTCGCTCTTCTACTTCTCCGTTCGCTACAAACTCGCGATTCAGCCTTCGGAAGAAGCTTTCTTGCGCAAATGGCACCGCCTTGATCCTGTTGATGCGGATGAAGCCGAGCGCAACCATGCGATCTTCCTCATTCAAGGCAACCGCAACCCATTCATCGATCACCCGGAACTCGTCGACCTGATTTCAGACTTTTAATACGACGCTACGGTTAAAGAAAAAGGGTGAGGTTTAAACCTCACCCTTTTTTTATTCTCAAACACAGACAACTAAGCAAGAGGATTACGGAATCGTCCGTGCTGAACCTGGGGCTGCGCGACTTGCGGCGCTGGAGCAGCCGAGGCGTGCATCTGTTGCGCGTGTTGCGCATGCGATGGGCTCGTCACGGACACCGCGTGCGCCAGATTGATTTGCGGATCAGGCAGCGACACATGGCTCGACTCGATCATCTGCATGTGAGATTGGCAAAGAGCTCTTAGATTCGTCTCGAACTGCATGCGAAGCTTCTTTACGTCCGCGATCTCTTGATACATGCGCTTCAACTGATCACGTCCATCGCGCATGACCATTTCCGCCTTCTGAGACGCATCCGCGATAATCAACTTCGCTTCGCGTTCCGCGTCGTCACGAATTTGTTCACACATCTTCGTCGCAGTCGCGAGCGTCGCCTTCAACGTTTCATCGCGCTCTTTGTACTCAATTAATTGAATGTCTTTTTGGCGAGAAGCTTCTTTCAAAGCGTTGCGTTCACGAATGAGTTCTTCCATTTGATCCGCGATATCTCGCAAGAAATTTGCGACTTCTTCCGGATCAAGTCCCATAACTTTTCGATTGAAACTTTTGTGGGCGATATCGATAGGCGCGATTCTCACGATTCCCTCCTTGGGATCTAGATCTCTTCAGCAGACCTATTCAGGTTAAAGGAGGGCTAGACCTTCGACAACCGCCCAAGGTCCAGATCTGCAGGGCTCACCGGGAGGAACCCTGTTCGAGCGCGACGCTCAATCTCGGGCCGTGGAACGTGAAATTTCCTGATCGCGCAGCACAGCTTTTTCGAAACTGTAGCGAAGCGCGCGTTCGATTTCGAGCTCACGCATCGACTGAAGTCCAGCCGCCGTGACACCCTTCTTCGAAACAACTCGATCTTGCAAATCATGTAGTGGCACGTCCTTCGCCTTCACCGCGAGCTCGGCCGCGCCCAGAAAGGTCTGCACAACCATTTGTCTCGCCGTCTCCGGCTCGAACCCGTGCTCTTCGATCCACTCTTGCCAATACTGCATGAGCTCGAAAACGAAACCGGGGCCGGAACCACTGCCAACCGTCAGGGCCTCAAAAAGCTCGCCTTCCGCCGCCGGCACAACAAGACCCAGCGGCGCAAAGAGGTCCTCAACCATCGGACCGTACGATGCCGCCTCTTTACCGAGACAGTAGCCGACAACTCCGCGACGAATCGTGACGGGCGTATTCGGCATAATGCGCACGAGATTTTTTACGTCAGGCAACAGCTTCTGCAAAGACCTCAACGAGAATCCCGCTGCCAACGAAACCACCGTTTGCGACGGAAGAAAGCTGCGGGCGATCGGCTCGATCGCCGAAGCGAGATCTTGAGGCTTCACCGCGATGATGACGATCTCGCACGCATCGACAAGCTCTTCGTTCGTACCAACCACGTTGATACCAAACTGCTCTTGCATACGCTTGAGTTTTCCTGGAGATCGATTGCTCGCGTAGATTTTTGAAGGAAGAACTCGGCCACTTTCGACGAAGGCTTGAATAATGGCTTGGGCCATGTGTCCGGTTCCGATGAACCCGATTTTTCGCCACTCACGCGGAAGATTCGCTGACGTCTCGTTTGTCATCCTTCTATCATGAAGCCACTCATCACGGGACGCAATGGCGAATCATGCCCTCTCACCAAAGATGGCCGTGCCAATGCGAACGATTGTAGCTCCTTCACGAATCGCCCAGGCGAAATCTTGCGTGGTCCCCATAGATATCTCGCGGAAAAATGCATCTCGCGGGTCCGAGTTCACATTTTGAGAGTCTTTCTGTGCTTCTTCCTTAAGCCATAGGCGCGCCGCCTCGAAGACTTCGCGCACCTCCGCAAACCGCTGCCGCGCGAGCCGCTCGTCCTCAACAAGAGGAGGCATCGCCATCACCCCACACAAGCGAATATGCTTGCACTCAGCCGCCGCCCGCAAAAGGCCCATGAACTCTTCGCGCGAGGCGCCTGACTTTGATTCTTCAGCCGCAATATTGATTTGCAAGAGACACGATTGAACGATTCCTCGTTCCGCAGCTCGTTTTTCGATTTCTTCAACAAGAGACACACGATCCACCGAATGAATCAGATCGAAGGCGCCCACGACTTGCTTCACTTTTTTGCTCTGTAACGCCCCTATGAAATGCCACTGCGGAGATGGCGGCTCGGTTTCCGAAGACGACGTGCGCGCACCGCTGCTCACATCTAGAAACCGTGCCTCCTCCAAAAACCGGGCTACCTCTTCGATTTTCGGAAGCGCCTCTTGAACGTAGTTTTCGCCGAAAACATATTGCCCGGCTTGCCACGCCTGTAGAACTTCGAGCGCCGACTTCATTTTCGAAACGGCAACGAGCTTCACCGCAGAATTCTTTCGCTCTTGCGACGCGTGTGCAATTTTCTGGCGAATGCGACCGAGGTTCCCCGCAATTGCGGAAGAGCGCTTCGCGACAGTCACCCCTTCATCCGCAAGAATATCTGCGAGCAGTGATTCCACCGTCGCCATCGAAAGCCCAACCACACAATCGTAGGCGCCGTCGATTGCGGCTACGAACTTCGAGGCCTCTCCTTGAATTCCATACCCGCCGGCTTTATCAAACGGGTCACCGCTTGCGACATAGGCCTCGATTTCTTTTTCGTCGAGTTCTCGAAACCGCACGCGAGTGACGGCATGGTCCGCCTTCTCCCAACCTGTATCTACGTCGAGCAGACTAACGGCGGTAATCACGTCGTGAGTCTGGCCGGAAAGTCGTCGAAGAAATGAACGCGCCTCTTTCTCGTCTTTAGGCTTGCCTAAGATTTGGCCATCCAATGCCACTACGGTATCGGCCGCGAGGATCAAAAAGCCCTGTCCTTTCAAGAGCTTTCCCATTTTGAGACAGCCGTGCGCTTTATCCGAAGCAAGCTGTCTGATTTGTGACGTCAGATTCAGGTTTTCGTTCGGAATTTCCGATATTTGACTAGGGAGGATGTCGAAGTCGTAACCAGAAATCGTCAAAATCTGACGACGACGGGGAGATTGAGATGCGAGCACGAGACGTCGATTGCTCATTCCTCACTTACATCACGGAAGGTACTTGATGGGAAGTGAATTACTGCCAATGGCATTGATCCTGGTCACGGGAGTGGCGGTGTACTTCTTTGTCTCCGCGCTGATGGCGCGCGACGAAGGAGCGCAGGCGCTTTCTTGGGCATCGGGCACGACGCCAACCAAATCGAAATCTCCGCTGATCGAAATCTCGCGACCGCTCGTGCATCAGTTCACGATTCAATACGCCGTGCGTATCAAGAACCAGAAGTGGCGCGCGCGCATTCAAAAAAGCCTCACCACGTCCGGCCTAACCGCCGAGCT
>JAVFAU010000204.1:0-4464 GCA_034002335.1 Bdellovibrionales bacterium
TGCTAAGCGCCGCTTGTGCGCGAGTGCGCGCGGCTTCGACGCCGCCGCTTTTAGCGCTCGACAAAAAGATGTGTGCGATTGTGTACTCGAACGCCTGCGTGTCGATGGTTCGACCTTCGCTGATGAGCGCCGCGAGCACGTCGTCCTCAGAAATCTTAATCTGAGACGTGACCGAGCGTTCAACCAGGGCTTGGCGCTCCAGGCCTGTTTTGATGAAGTCTTGGTAAACCGAAAACGTGATACCTCGCTCGAGAAGAGCGTTTCGTAAATCGTCCCGTTGCATGCGATTGTTTTTCGCGATGTTGCGAATTTCCTGTTCGACGCGTTCAAACGGAACGGAGAGGCCGAGCTTCGTCACTTCGCTGTCGATCAGTCGGGCGTCGATCAGTTTGTCGATCAGAAGTTTGCGGTCTTTGAGAAGTGCGGCCTTTGTGGCTTCGTCCGGAACGAGTTGGTCGTCAATAAGGCCGCCGGTTTTTAGGCGTTTTTCAAAATCGTCGACATCGCTCAACGTGACGATCTCGTCGTTGACGATCGCGATGATGCGATCCACGGTTTCCGCTTGAACCGCAGGAGTCATCAGCGCGACGACGCAGAAAAGGGCACTGAGAACTCTGGCTTGGTGCGATTGAAGCGGTATAAGCAATTTAAGCGGCATGACTACCTCGTCTGGCTTCGAACTAATCGATTCGCGTCGAAAGCGAAATCGATCTGAGAATAGCGTCGTCTCGCTTCACCGTCGAGGACCGAATCTGTTCTTCGAGCCATTGCGCAAAAAGCGCTTGGGCGCGGCGCTCCTTAAGTTCACGAACCAGTGAAGGGCGGGCTTGTTCGAGTGTCAGTCGCCGCTCAGGCTCTTTTCCTATGACTTGGTAGATATGCCAGCCGTAGGGGCTTTTCACGATACGGCTACGGGCTCCGACGCTGAGCTTAAAAGCTTGATCGAAAACCTCGAGGGTTCCCTTCTCGATCCAGCCCGTGTCTCCCTCGTCGGCCGCTTCAGGTACGATAGAAAACTGTTTCGCGAGAGCTCCGAGATCGCGCCCTTTTTGAAATTCTTCAAAGACGCGTTTGGCGTCCTCTTCTTTTTCGAGAACCACCTGGCGGAGACGGATGCGTGCGGCCCGTTGGTAGTCTTTTTTGTTCGTCTCATAGAGGGCTTTGATTTCCTGCTCGGCGGGTTCTTTTGCGCCCTCTGTGACTTTGTCGTAAACCCGTTTTTTTAGCAGGCTCTCTGTGAGTTCCGCTTTAAAGAGTTCGATCGAAATATTTTCTTCCGCGAGCATTTTGCGGAAAGCGAGTTCGTCCGCGTATTCGGAACGAACCTCGCTGACTCGTCGTTCGACGTCGTCGGTGCCGATTGTGATCCCGTTCTTTTCGGCCCATTGCTTTGTGAGGAGCTGCAGAATGATCGCGTCCGCGAGATCGTTCTTGGTTCGCTCAAGAAGTTGAGGGTCTTTGACGGTTAGGGGGTCGTGGTTGCGAAGGGCGCGAGCCAGCTTTTGCGCATAGTCCTTGGTTGAAATGGATTCGCCGTTCACTTCGATGACGGTTCGATTGACGATGCGGGACTCGCGTTTGGTGCAGCCCACGGAGCTACCGGCAACGAGAAGGCATGCGCCAAGTGCGAGGCTTGTGATGGCTGAAAACGGCAAACGCCGCAGGCGCGGCGTTTGACTTTGATATTTTGAAATGACTGAAGATGTGATCATGCTTACTTGATCTTATCTTTATTCACCTTCACTGGGTAGCGGCGTTTCAACTGAGCAAAATACGCGTCGAAGAGTTGTCGGCGTTTTTGTTCGAAAACAGCGGCGCGAATTGTGCGTTTGTTGGCCTCCGCGTACGAGCGTTGACCGGTTTTTTGAATGATGTGAAAGCCATACTGGGTCTCGATCAAGCCACGAACTTCGTTGTTCTTCATCGCGAGAGCCGTTGAATAGTACGATGGAACAAGTGTGAGTGCTGTCTGCCAGCCGACGTCTCCGCCGGTTGTTTTAGACAGAACATCGTCGGTGTAAAGACCTACATATTCTGCGAACGGCCGGCGGCCTTTGCGGACTTCAGCGAGAATTTCGTTGGCGCGATCGCGCGCGGCCTTCTTTTGGTCTGCCGTCGCGTCTGGGCGAAACTCGATCAGGATGTGGCTTGTGCGAATCTCGGGGTTTGTGCGGTAGTAAGCCTGCATTTCCTTATTGGTGACTTTGATTTCAGAAACTTTTTTGCCGAGCTCGCGCTCAACCAAGCCTTTGTAGATTTCTTGGCGAATGCGTTCTTTAACGATCGGATCTTCCTGAAGGTTTCGCTTGTAGGCCTCTTGCACGCCCATCTCGTAGCGAATGAGATCTTCGAGGAAGACTTCTTTCGTTGGTGGATTGATTGTTTGGCGAACGACCTCGTCATATTTTTCGTTGAGTTCTTTCACCGAAATTTGCTTTGTTCCGACGACGGCGACGATATCACCGGCCTGTGCCATGCCGACACTTGCGATGAAAAGCGACGCAAGGAGTGTCGCCAGTGGAAGCGATGAAACTGCTGTAAGCTTTAATGCGATGGGACGAATCATCCTTAACCCCTTAAAAAGTCAGGCTCATTTTGAATTCTTTCGTGAATTCCCCCGACATAAAAAGGCTAACAAAGGGCCTATGAGCCAGCAAGAAGGTGCCGAGCCTGCTGCTCTGCATCGGAGAGTGCGATTTCAAGCCGCGACGCTAGGGCAAGATCATGAGCATCGTCTTCGCGAGAAAGCTTTGCGAGGGCTGGACCAAAGACCACAACCAGTCTGGCGAAAGGTCGAGGAAGGTATGTTTTGTTCCAAGCTTTTGCGAACACCCAGGCTTTGGTGCAGGCAACCGTCAGAGGAATGACCTCGCCGTTTGTGAGTTTCGCGATTTCAAAAACACCGGGTTTCACCTTGTGATAAGGCCCCTTTGGTCCGTCGACAGCGACGCTCGGACTCCAGCCTTCTTTTGCGAGACGAAGAATTCCGCGTAAAGCCGATACGCCGCCGCGGGTGCTTGAGCCGCGAGATGTGCGCGCGCCAAGGAGTCTCACGACACGATCCATGATCTGCCCATCGGAACTCGTCGAGATCATCGCGCAAACTTTGTAGGGCTTAAGAAGATAAAGGATGGCGAGTTCATCGCCGTGCCAGTGAGCATAGACGACCGGTGAACCTGTTTTGCGTGCGCGCTTGAGATCGTCTGACTCGTGGATTTCAATTCGCCACGTGAAATACAAAAGCTTATAGAGAAGGAAGCCGGCCCATGGCGCGATTTTCTTTAGCATAATGTGCCGAGAGTATTTTCTTGTTGGTTTTCCGTCAAAGGAAGACGGGTATCGGTTGTCGCTAATCGAGCCCCCAAATGTTCGTATTTCGATCAAGGGCGTACACGATTTTGAGAAGTACCGGGAGGCTTGGCACACGCTGATGACATTCGATGAATCGAATTGTGGAAACGCTCAAGCCGGTGAGTATCGCGGAGTTCAACTCGGTTCTGAGCTTGACGCCGAATCGTGAACTGCGTGTCGTCTCGGGGCATAGATCAGGCCAGACGCTTTGTTCCTTTGATAAAAAAGGCACCTGTTCATTCACTGATTTCGCGCATTATAGCATCGACCCATCGGGGGTGAGCTGCAGTAGCCAAGGTGGCGTCGCGAGTGGGTCGGTGTACAAAGTCGGTCATTCGGTTGTCCGATTTTCACTGCAAAGAGAAGGGATATTCATTCAGCACAGTTCGCGCAGCGTGGCGCTGCCTGCGATCGCGAAGCTTCTGCCATGGTATGAACCATAAGTGAAGTCGAGGGGCGGGTTGAACCCGCCCGAAAAGTTACGGAATGTTACTGAAGAAGAGTTTTAAACTCTTGGGTCAAGACCGGAACGATCTCAAAGAGGTCGCCGACAAGACCGTAAGTCGCCTTTTGGAAGATCGGCGCGTTCGGATCTTTGTTGATTGCGACGATGACTTTTGAGCCACTCATGCCTGCCAAATGTTGGATGGCACCCGAGATTCCAACCGCGATGTAAAGAGTCGGAGCGACGGTTTTACCCGTTTGTCCAACCTGCATCGAGTGTGAAACCCAACCAGCATCGACAATCGCGCGCGATGCGCCGACTGTGGCGCCGCAAGCGTCGGCGAGTTCTTCGATGAGTTTGAAGTTCGCAGCTTCTTTAAGGCCGCGGCCGCCCGCGACGATGATGTTCGCCTCTGTGAGGTCGAGTTTGCCGGAAGCTCCTTTGAGAACTTCTTTGATCAAAGTGCGAAGGTTTGCCGACGAAGGAGCGGGAACGTCTTTTACCGTGACTGCGCCCGCACCGGAAGCCTCACCGACAGGAAGTTGGTTTGCGCGCATCAGAACGATTTTCGGAGAAGCTGTTTCTAAAAACGAAACTTCAGCGGTGCATTTTCCCGAGTAAACAGGGCGACGAACCTTCAATCCGCCTGCGAGGTTGAGTTCCGTGCA
>JAVFAU010000205.1:0-4449 GCA_034002335.1 Bdellovibrionales bacterium
CCCAAGATTTTTAAGGTCTTGAACACGCATGATGTCGTGATTGGTCTCTTCGCGGAGATGATTTAGCCATTCGCGGTGGTTTTGTTTCGCGGAGACAGGCTCCTTTGAGGCGGCGAGACAAAGCAGGCGTGTTGTGTGTTGAACGAGAGCGAGCTGTTGTGTGAGCCACATCCCATAGACCTCGCGATTTTCCCAGGGCATGCGATGTAAAATGATGTCTTCCGAGTCTTTGATGGATTCAAGAAATTGTTCTGAAATCGATTTCATGCTGCTGCCCTTTTCGGTTGGTTCGTGTCGCTATTAATGGTTTCGGAGAAAATGTCCTTCACGAGTTGAGCTTCCAAAGCGCGGTCGCCTTGTTTGAACTGGCGTTGGAGCGCGTAGTTGGATTTCACGGGAACACCATGGAGCATACGAGTCTCGCGTGCTGTCGTACCAAACTGCTGAGCGAGGATGTCGACTTTCAGATCGACTCGGCAAGCAGCCGTAATGGAATCCGCGTTGGCTGATTTCGCCAATTGGAATGCGAGACCGACGATCATGTGAGCGATCGAAAGGTCCTTTACGACAGCGAGGATCTTTTGATCGATCAAACTTAAATTATTTGCTTGTTGCCCTTGTAAAGTGCTGAAGCGTCTTACGATAGGATCGACGGTAAAGTACTCGATACTCATATTGTGCCGAACCCCCTGAAACATCAGGAGATCCACAAAGTCGGACTCATAGTTTTTCGTGAAATACGGATGCTTGCGGGCGACTTCGCTGTTGAGGTTGAAATGGGTCGCCGTATGCAACGCCAAGATTCGCGGTTTGTTGGGAGGTAGTGTTGGATCGAAGTAGCAGAGCACGCCGATATGATCTTGGCGGAAAAAATCGCCGGGGCACGACTGTGTACCGTCAAGCGATGCGAGTAGTTTGTCCCACAGCTGAGTCCAATACTGAAACACGTGGTCGTGTAGTTCAATGTTGGTCATGTCTAGGGTCGGTCGGGCTGGCAAGACGATGTAACGAAGGTGATTGAGAGCATCCATGCCCTTGTTTTCGGAAACGTGAAATGGAACTGCACACAAGTTTTCTTGTATGTCGTTTGTCGAGACCACTGCCACTTAGCTCAGTTTGCTTAACAATTGGTCAACAATTCGCGCGCGAGAATCAACCTAATCGAATCTGCGGGTTCTCCGAGACCAAAACCCATTTTCGATCGGAGCGACGAAAGTGAATGTCGACGCGCGTGCCTTCGAGCTTTCTTCTGAGGTTAAAGAGATGTGTGTCGACCGAACGGTTCACGACAATCACGTTGCGCCACGCCGCCAGATTCAATTGTTCGCGTGAGGCTCCCGTTTCTCCTTTTAAAAGAAGTGTTTTTAAGAAAGCAGCCTCGGTTTGTGTGATCGGTTTTTGTACGAGCCCTTTGATTAGATTGAGCGTTTCGCGGGTATGTTGAATGCGAGTCTGCTTGAGCAGGTGTTTGATTTTAGCTCTGGCATATGTTGCGGGAAGTGGAGCCAGAAGAATATCAAGAGCTCCCGCAGAGAAGAATGTTTCGTACACAAGATCGGAGTTCGCATCGTCTTCGGTCACGATGATTGTGGAACGCAGGAGCGGACGAATGGTTTCGCTTAAGAGCAGACGATGTGGCGGCGCGACCAAGACGAACGGAACCAGAGGCAAGTTGCTGAAATCGCGAATTTCTTCGGCGTTCAGTGTCTCGATGAGATGAGACCGCACGATTTCATCTAAAGGCGTTAAAGTGTGCAGCAGAAGTCGCATAAGTAAATCCAGCGGTTCAGAACCAATAGGTAGCTTATAACGGGATTCGCTCAGGATTCCACTTAAGATTTCTTGTGTGGAATCCGCGAGAAAGATGGTGCTATTCTCGACCGCATGAATAACTCAAGAACTGCTAAAATGACGTTTGCGAAATCGACGGCAGCTGTAAAGTCAGTCACAAGAGCGGCCGGGAAATCCGCTGCAGTTCCGCGTTTTACGGAACTTGGGCGGATCGTGCGAATGCACCGAGAGGAGCTTGGATTAAGTCTTTTCGAGCTGTCGGATCTGTCAGGTGTCTCAGTCGAACACTTAAGAAATCTTGAGGCGGGGAGAGGGACGATCCCTCTCAAAAGGCTTCATGGCCTCAGTAACTATCTGCGTATTCCTCCTTCAGTTCTAATTGACGCTCTACAGGATTAAGCTTCGAGATTGAGATTGTGGGGATGGGGCGTCATACTCGCTGGATGTTCTCACCGCAGCGGATTTGGTTCTTGAGTTTGGTGATTTGTCTCCCTCTTCTGGGCTTATCGATCCTCTCGATCCTTTATTTTGATGCCTCTCTCGCGCTCTATTTTTTGTCGAATTACGGCAAACCGTCGCATTTACTCTCGCGTCAGTTAACCAATATCGGAAAAGCGGATTGGTATTTTATTTTGTCGGGCGGCGGATTGGTTCTTTCGAGCGTGGTGTTGCTCAAGCTGAAAACGGGGATTTGGCAAGAGCGTTGGGTGAGGGCCAGAACGTGGTCGACCTACCTTCTGCTGTCGTTGCTCGCAGGTGGGATCCTTGTACAAATTCTGAAACACCTTATTGGAAGACAGCGACCTTACGCTGAATCAGTTAAGACGGGGCTCAGTTTTGATCCGTTGAGTACGAACTACGAGTTTCATTCATTTCCTTCGGGTCACACGCAGGTCATGTTTTCGGTCGCGACGGCGCTTGCGATTTTGTTTCCTCGCCTCTGGTGGTTGTGGATGGGGTTTGCCTCGGTCATCGGCGCGACACGCGCGCTGACTTTGAATCACTGGGTTGGAGACGTTTTGGCGGGGGCCGCTGTCGGGATTTTCGGAACGCTCCTTGTTTTCAAGCTTCTTCGTAAGCGTTTGCCTGTTTAAGGACGATCCTATGGAGCAGGCGCAGCCATCACTTTCGACACTTCTTTCGGCAACAGGCTTTGAGTATAAAACGAAACGCGAAGCCTTGGCCGTTGGTTCGTTTCGGTTTGAATTGGAATCGTTAGCCGATATCGATCAAACCATCGACGATCTCTTTCTCGTGTATCAAGCCGAAGGCAAGACGGAACTCTTCGAAGAAATGTGTCCTTACTTCGGCATGCTGTGGCCGGCCGGACGCGTGTTAGCGGAATACCTTGCCAGAGATATCTCCCGGTTTCATGGGGAGAAGAAGATTCTTGAGATCGGCTGTGGACTGGCTGTGCCATCTTTGGTGCTGGCTAGGCACGGCATCGGCGTATTTGCCACGGACGTGCATCCTGACGTTCCTTTGTTTTTAAAGAGGAACCGCGAGCTAAACGCGCTTCGGGAAAACGAACCTCGTTTTGTCGCAATTGATTGGAGAGAAGATCGCGCCGAGGGTGGCCCTTGGGATTTGATCCTCGCGAGCGATGTTTTATACGATAAAACTCAGCCCGCAAGCTTGCTTGCATTTTTGCAACGGAGCTTGCGACCCGGTGGAAAGCTTATTCTGGCGGATCCTGGACGCACCTATGTGCAAGGATTCTTTGAAGAGGCCGCGAAAAACGGGTTCAGTGTCCAGACTGAGGGTCTGTACGGAGTCTTGATTGGCGAAGTCACACGCAACGTGATTGGATGACGAAATATGAGCGATATGAATGGGGCCGGTTTTAAGATGAACGCATTTGATCGAAAACTTGTGAAGGTCGGAGAGATCGATCTTCGTTTGCGTCAGGTAAGAGCGGGCGTGTTTATCGTCGCCGCCGTGATTTCGCTGTTCGCCTCGACGGCTTCCGCCTCGCCTGTGCTGAGTTGGATGGCGGGAGCGGCTTGGGGTGCGTTCATCGTAGCGATTGTCGTGCATCGGATTGCCCGAACGCGCGCGATGCGTTTGAACTGGCGTATTCAGCTTGAAAAGCGGTTGCAGAATTTACGAGATCTGATTCCGAGCTCCGATCTCACGTGGTCTTTTCATACGAATGATGATGTTGCGGGACGTTCGGCGCGTCGTCTGATTCGCGACCTCGATGTCGTTCCAGCGCAAACGGGGGCGGGAGCTTTTGCTTCGCTCTTCCCGTTTTTTCTTTCCACGGCGGGGCAAAATCGTTTTTTAGAAATGCTGACCTCTCCGGTGCTTATGACGCGTTCGATGTTGGATGCGTTGGGCGAAGTTCGTCGTCGTCAAAAGGCGATTTCATTTTGGGAGAAGCGAACGGTTTTGCGGCGAAAAATTTTAAGGATTTCAGCCGCGATCGACCAGAGGCTCGATACGAACGCGTTGAAGCAAGACGTCGTTATTGAGACCGCGCCACCGAAAGCAAGGCGTTGGTTGCTCTTGGTGATTTGCGCTCAGGTTTTCTTTTTTGGATGTTGGATAACGGCCATCGTGCTTGAGAAAAAGTGGATCGGAACGATGGGGCTTTTGACCTGGATCGCCTCGTACTCGGTTGTGGTTCGCCGAGTGGATCTCTTTGCCGCCTATCCG
>JAVFAU010000206.1:0-4447 GCA_034002335.1 Bdellovibrionales bacterium
CGATGGCTGAGGGTGGAACAGCGAAGGACGTTGCGAAATCTCCGACACGGGTACAAAAGTTTGGTCAGTTGTATCATCTCGTCACGGATCTTGCGGTTCAAACCGTAGACGCTTCGCCTGTCGCTTGGATGCAAGCTCTGCATCCAACGCCGGCTTTGGGTGTTTCGCCAAGGGATGTGAGTCTTCAGTTGCTTCAAGATTTAGATGCACTGACATCACCGGAGACGGCGCGTGCGGGTTTCGGTGCTCCTTTTGCCGTTCGGTTTGGGGCGAGAGTCGAAGCGATCGTCGCGATTCGACAGGCGCGTTGGCGGTTTGAGGAAAACACAGATCGCATTGAAGTCGTGGTTGGCTCCGGGTGCGGAGTTGTGCCCGAAAGTGATTTAAAAAAAGAATGGCGTGAACTTTTTGGTAAGCGTTCGGCCGTGATGAGACTGCTTGGACTCAGTCCAGAGAAACCGCGCCCTTTGAATCGCTCGCTCGATCTTATCGAGGAGTTGATTCGTCATGGTGCGACTTCGTTTGTCGTTTGCGCGGGTGCTCGCAACGCGCCCTTGGTGGCGATGCTTGAGATGGTGCGACGTGAAAGCGAGGCATTTTCTAAAGCGGTTCGAGTTGAATCGTTTTTTGACGAACGTGTCGCCTCTTTTTATGCGCTTGGCCTCGCTCGCTCTGAAAACCGACCCACGGTCATCGTGACAACATCGGGTACCGCGGTGACGGAGCTTCATTCCGCCCTCGCGGAAGCGGATCTTTCGGGTGTACCTCTTGTCGCTCTGACTGCAGATCGACCTCGTCGCTTGAGAGGCAGTGGGGCGCCGCAATCGATTGTGCAAACGGGGGTGTTCTCTCACTTCGTCGCCCGCGAGTGGGATCTCGAGGAAGGCGACTCCCTTGAGGGGCTGTCGGATGTGTGGCCGAATTCGTCGGCTCCGGCTCGACCTCTTCATATCAATTTCTGTCTCGATGAACCGCTTTTCGCCGATCAGGAAACAGAAGAAGGGCCTTCGGCCCTTACCGCGCGCGCAAGAGAGATTGCGTCGCTCGTTGCACGAGCGTCGCAAAACGATGTTCATGAAAAAGCCGACTGGCGAACGGCGGCCGATACTCAAGAGCTGGCGAACGTGCGAGATCAAAGCGGTGATTTCGCACTGGCCAACGCGGCTTTGTACGAGTTCTTGAAAAACCCTGGTGGACGTCTGGCTATTGTCGGCCGTCTGGAGTCGGGGCAAAACGAAGTCGCGGAGTTTTTAAGGTCTCATCGCATCCCGTGTTGGGTCGAAGGAGTTTCGGGTCTTCGTGGGGACAAGCGATTGCGTGAAATCGAACTTCGTGTCGGGGACATGTTTCAGTCGCAAGGCCTCACTCAGGCCTCCGCATTGGAACATCGGAATTGGTGCGCTCGAGGAGAGGTCGCAGCGGTTCTTCGTATCGGTTCTGTTCCGACCACGAGATTGTGGCGAGATCTCGATGACCCTCGAAATGCGACCCGAACATTCTCGGTTTCACAGCTTCGTTTTTCCGGTTTGAACCGCGGTCAGTTCGCGCATTTGGAACGAGCTCAAGACTTTGCCGCATTTTTCCGTGGCGCGACGGCGCGCGGACCGGTTGAGCCGCGTGAACAGGAATCGCATTGGCTTAAAAGTGATCGCATCGCATTTGAGAAACTGAATCATGTTTTGAACGAGACGCCGAATTCCGAACCGTCGTTGGTGCGCACGCTCTCAGAAGTTATTTCTCCTTCGGAGAAAACGGTTTTATATGTCGGAAACAGTTTGCCTGTTCGTTGGTGGGATCATGTCGCTTCACGCGAGGCGGTTCATCTTGTTGAGGCGAATCGCGGGGTGAACGGCATAGATGGACAAATTTCGACGGCGCTTGGGCTTGCAGCGGGACGAGCTTCGACACAAGAAATCTGGGTACTTGTTGGTGATCTTACGGCTCTCTACGATCTTTCGGCCCCTTGGATTTTGCATCGTTCGAAATCACTTGAGACCGTTCGTACGCGCATCGTCGTTTTGAACAATTCCGGCGGAAAGATATTCTCGCGTGTGCTGGCTCGCGCCCCGGGTGGATCGGGTCCTTTTGAAAACCGACATGACCTTGGGTTCAAGCACTGGGCTGCGATGTGGAATTTAGCGTATCACGAAGTCAGCTCGTCGCATGGGTTACGGGAGTTGGCGGATGGCTTGAAGAAAGATCAGGCGCTACATTCAGAGCCGCATGTTTTAATCGAACTGCGTCCCGATGCGCGCGAGACGGATCTCTTTTGGAAGGGGCTTGCGCTTTGATATTGCTCGCCCTTCATGGTTTTTTCGGACGGCCTCAAGATTGGGACTTCCTACGTGCGGCTCAGGCCAATGGGCAATTGCCTGCGTCACTTAAAATCGTAACGCCGGACTTGTCGGACTGGGCTCTTAACAGCGAGGTGGTCGATTTCACTTCGTTCGCGCAGCGGATGAACGATTACGCCCGGTCTCTTGGACCCAAGGTCACGATTGCGGGTTATTCGTTGGGAGGACGACTGGCGGCTTCGTGCGTGGTGACCGCATTGGACTCCGATTTATATCGCGGCTTTCTCATGATTTCCGCCAACCCGGGGCTTTCGGAAGATGACGGGGAACCCGCGGTTCGTGCACGGCGCGAGCGTTTTGAGCACGATTGTCGTTGGAGCGAGCGCATCGGTGCCCGGTCGAGCGAAGGAGGGCCAGGTATCGGTCCTGATATCAGGACTGACACCTGGGTGGACATCTGGGCGGACTGGAACAAGCAGGCGGTTTTAAAACCAGGTGCTCGCGATGTGGCGAACAAAAAGAGTGAAGCGGGCGGTGAGCTTTCTAGTTGGAATGAAGAGCGGCGTGAGGCTAGGGCCCGCGCGATGCGAATTTGGTCGTTGGGAAAGCAGCCGGATTATCGCGAAGTTTTAAATGCGTGGGGGAAAAACGGTCGTTTGCAGGTCTTAACGGGGTCTGAGGATACAAAGTTCACAGAACTCACCTTGAATTGGCTTCAAGGAGACCGGCATCGACCGGTTTTAGGGGCGGGGCACCGAATTTTGAACGAAGCGCCCGAAGATGTCGTTTCTCAGTTGTCCATGCTTCTCAGCGGGCCTCAAACCTGTTAGTTCAGACCCGTTACTTGATTGAATTTCTCTTGAAGGAGCATTTCGCATGGCGCGCACTCTTGAAAACTCGTCGACAAACACTCCGGCCAAAACCGGCTCGGTAAAGACCGGAACAGCGAAAACAGGAAAAAAGCCGGTCGCCGTGAAAACAAAAGCGACGAGTCGTTTGGCTGTTCGCACTTCGAATAAAACAGCGTCTTCGAAGGGCGCTTCTGGAAGCAAAGTCGACTGGAGTATTTCGACCATCGTTCCGGGCGCGAAGTGGAAGGCGATGAAGCCAGGCCGCTTTAAAAAATACACCGATATTCGTCTTGAAACGGATGGCAAGGGAATCGCGAAGATCACGATTGATCGTCCTGAAGTACGAAACGCATTCCGCCCACACACAGTCAAAGAGATGCTCGACGCAATGGACGTCGCACGTGACGATTCGGCGATCGGTGTGATCATCCTGACCGGACAAGGCGATATGGCATTTTGTTCGGGTGGGGATCAGCGCGTGCGCGGCGAAGGCGGTTACGTCGGCGGCGATGGTGTTCCGCGTTTGAACATTCTCGACATGCAAAAGGCGATTCGCTCCTGCCCGAAACCGGTGGTCGCGATGGTCGCAGGTTACTCGATCGGTGGCGGACACGTTCTTCACATCGTTTGCGATCTTTCCATCGCAGCCGAGAATGCGCGCTTTGGTCAAACAGGACCTAAAGTCGGTTCGTTCGACGCGGGCCTTGGCTCTTCGTATCTTTCTCGTATCGTCGGTCAAAAGAAGGCGCGCGAGATTTGGTTCTTGTGCCGACAGTACGATGCCAAGCAGGCGCTGGATATGGGCTTGGTGAATACGGTTGTTCCGCTCAAAGATCTTGAAATCGAGACGGTGAAATGGTGCCGCGAGATGTTGGCGCATTCGCCGATGGCTCTCCGTTTCTTGAAAGCCGCGCACAATGCCGATTGTGACGGACAGATTGGCCTTCTTGATTTCGCCGGCAACGCGACCCTTCTTTACTATCTAAGCGACGAAGGTTCCGAAGGAAAGAACGCCTACCTCGAGAAGCGCAAACCGGACTTCTCTAAATTTCCACGTCTTCCTTAACGCCCGGCCGCGAGGAGACGCGTAGATGAAAGCATGGATTCTGGCTCTGCGTCCGAAGACATTGAGTGCGGCGCTTGTGCCGATTGTCGTCGCGACGGCGTTGGTGAAAGCCGAAGGATACGAAGTGCAGTGGTGGATTTCCATCACGGCACTCTTGGCGGTTTTTCTTATTCAGATCGCAACCAACCTCATCAATGACGCCATTGATTTTGACAAAGGGGCCGACACGGAAACAC
>JAVFAU010000207.1:0-4444 GCA_034002335.1 Bdellovibrionales bacterium
TTGGGCTTACGGCGGAACGCTTGCGACGGGCTGGTTGAACAAGGAACCGTTTGTCGGAGGCAGTACGGCAACGGATCTTGGTTACGAATTGGATCTCAATATTTCGTGGACACCGTTTGACCGGTTCACGTGGATCAACGAAGTGGGCTTGCTCTTTCCTGGCGAAGCTTGGAAGGCCGGCCCTGCGAACTTGGATAACTCGTTCGCATACGGAATTACGACCAAGGCCGCTATTCGTTTTTAAGACAGCTTGATCGTATCGCCGAGTTTTTGCTCGGCTCAGTCTACAACTAGATGACGCAACTTAGAGTACAGCTAGAGTTCAGCTTGATTGCAACATGACTTGAGTAGCGGAGCAGGGCCCTGGGGGAGAAATCCCCCAGGTTTTTTTTATGGAGCCAGGTTCGAAGCCCTCGTCACGGTTACTTTACGAATTGAAGCGTGAGGCCCGGGCTTGTCGATGAGAGTTGTTCCGAGAACTGATCGCCGTTGATGACGATGCGAACGACTTCGTCTTGATTTGCGTATGACGTGGAAGATTCAATCGCAAAACCTTTGAAAGCTTGTGTGGAGCTTTCGATACCGTCGGAGCCCCAGAGGGTCACGTTGAGCCCGCGAGTTTCCGTACGTGATCCTTGCGCGGGCTCTGGGGTTAGATCGATGACTTCGGGTTCGTCGAGCATCGCGCCCCAGTCGCTTGGGAGGTCGGCGTACACACGCACGCGCGAGATGATGCGTGTATTATCGAAATAAGAGAACGTGCCTAGATAAGAGCGGTCTCCGAGCTTTTGTGGGGCGTTGGAGTCGATCACGGCCGCGATGTAACGGTTCTTAAGTTTGGTGTTAGGCGCGACGATTGTGAGAATCTTCGAAGTCGCCGCTTCGATTTTTTTACCAGTTTCGATGTCCAACAGATGTGTGGTATCGGGAGTCGCGCAGCAGCCGTATTCCACGACGCTCACAAAATCATCGAGCGTGATCTCGACGTGGTTTCCCACCTCTGAACGTCTCCATAGAACTTTGTCGAACCGTGAGCGGGCGTTGCCTCTTACTTCGAGAGCGACCTTGCCGATCGTACCTTGCTCGTAGAGGAGGGTTTTGTTCGTGACCGTGGCCCTCACGAGTTTGTGATCGGGATATGTGAAATGGAAATAGCGGGTTTCGATGGTTTCCATGAACTCCGTATTGTTCTGAGTGCCGAGAGTGAATGAGGCCGATCCGTTGTCTTGAAAGAAAGGTGCGGGTGTGGCCCAAGCTGATGTGGAGAGCGCTAGAAGCGCGAATGCAAATTTTTTCATGAGTAATCCTTTGTTGTGGGCGGAGTATTTAGGGGTTTGGCCCGCCTTTCCTGTTGCTCAAACGAGTGTATCTACGCTGGGTGTTATAGTTGGCTGCTGGAATATCGTACAGAGAGAGTGTGACCGGCTGTAAAAAGACCTCTTTTGAGGCATTTATGGCGGGCTCTGAAACGGCGAAACGCCCACCATTTCGAGGTGGGCGTTTGAAAGAACATTGAACAGGCGTTCGGGCTCTTAGTTCGTAAAGATCGAGCGTGGGGCCGGGAAGCTCAAGCTAGGGGCGCTTGATGGTACAGAGATACCGACTGAGCGTGGCACCGCTGTGCTGCCGACCGCGCGAGTTGCCGCGAGATTCACAGGGATTGCGAAGTCGCTTCCGAGTACGGAGCTTGAGATCGTGCCTGAGAAGCTCGAGTGCTGATTGACTCCAGAGATCGGGCTTGTGTTCGTGTTCAGCGCTTCGCGAAGGAACTTCTGGATATCCGCGAACGGTCGCGAGAATTCGTTGTAATCGCCGCGAGCGAGAAGCCCTTGAGATTGGAAGGTCTTCATTGGGTTCAAGAAGTTCTGTTCGTAATTCGATCGAAGATCCCACTGAAGCTGGTCAAATGACGAGCGCGACTGTGAATATCCCATGATCGACTGTTGATAAGCTTGTTGAGCCCATGGATCAAGCGGGTTGCGAAGAGCTTCGTTGTAACGGAAGTCCATTTCAAGCTTGCTTGCGCGTACGTCATCGCGCACTTCTTGAGCTCGGTCCGCGTAGCGATCGCCTTCGCGTTTCGTGCCAGCGCCTTGTTTGAGGGCTGAAAGTTCACCGATCATTTTTTCAACTGGATCGTTACGGTTGCCGCGGTTGCGTGAAGACGATCCGCGCAGTTCATACGTTGAACGGAGTTCCTTGATCGTTTCGATCGCCGTTGCAACGGCTTCTTCCGCATGGTCAACGCGGTCGTCTGAGTCCGAGAGAAGACCTTCGCGAATAAGTCGCTTCAGCGATCCGTTTACGATCTTCTGCATCTCGGAGAGTACAGCGCGGCCAAGCTTTTCTTCGTCGTCGTGTTTTCCGACGCGACGATCGACTTCGTTGAGCTGATTGAGCCAGCAGTCGATACGATCCGTTGAGTTGAGGTTTTTGCCGGACTTGTTGAGCGTACAGTTCTTAAGACCGTCGGCGATACGCTCGCGCTCTTCATCTTTCTTCTCTTCTTTTGATGAATCGCGGCGCTCGGCCACGTTTGAGCTGTCCGTCGCGCATGTTTCTTTATTGCGTGTACGGAACTGGCGCACGTTATCTGTGATCAGTTTGTTCGAGGCTTCGCGCTCGGCAACTGTGTTCACCAGATCCGATTTAACCGTGACCATGACGTCCCATTTATCAGCCGCGCCCGAAAGCTTGCGCGCCGATATTTCGGTCATCGTCTCGCCGTTCTTTTCGATCTGTTGATAGTGAACACGATAAGAGTCTCCGCAGATATTCATGTCGCGTTCGTGTTTCGGCTGAACAGGTTTTGATTGAATAACTTCAGTTTTCAGCGACTCAGTAGCCGCCGTTGATTCTGTTTTGCGCGTGACCGATGGTCGCACGCCTGTCGGTGGCGCTTCGTTCGGTTTAAGCGCGAGACCTTCTGGTGGTTTGCTGAGTTGAACCTCCATTGATCCCGAGCGTGCAGAGCGATTTCCGGACGACGTCGTTTGAACTCGTTCCGAAGCGAGTTCAATACTTGAGAAGTATGCCTGAGGATCCCACGACGATAGGGTCGCGGCGTGAACCGCAATTAGCGCACCTTTGTGGGCTGTTTGTTTCGTGAGTTTCATAACTCCTCCAATCAAATCCTAATTAAAAACTCTTTCATCCTTCTCGTAGTCCAAGACTCGCGCCGAGTCTGGCCGCGCGCTTGTGCCAAAAACACATCTCATTGAAATCACGCACCTTTTTCGCTTTAGCCGCCGTTTTTTACCCTCGAAAAGGGTACCGCCCGCGCAAGCCCCGATTGCGGAGCTTTCGAACAGGGGGTACCGCCCCCCTTAAAACCGTAAGCATTTTGGTGGTTTAGAGTGTCTAATTCTCTGACATGCAAAAGTGCGCATTTTGGGAACCTATGATAAAGCCCCGCTATGCGTATTCGATTTGATCCAGCTCCCAAGCCCTCATTTGCCATTGGCGACAAGAGTCTTTGGGATGATTGGGCCTGGCAGATGCGCTTTTCCGCAAAGAGCGAGGCGGATTACCGTAAGTTCTTTCAATTAAATGACGAGGAAGAAGCTGGCTTTCGCGGGACAGAGGGGGATCTCAAACTGTTTGAGGTCAGAACCACTCCTTATTATGCGAGCTTGGCCCATCCGACGAATGCCGACGATCCCGTTCGGCGTATTTTAATGCCGCGAAGACAGGAACTGCATCGCGGAACGCAGTCGATGCTCGATCCTTTGGGCGAAAAGAAAAACAACCCCGCGCCTCGCGTGATTCACCGCTACCCTGATCGCCTTCTGTTTCTTGTAACGGATTTTTGTTCCGTTTATTGCCGGTATTGCACACGCAAGCACTTTACCGGAGGCGAAGCGAGCTTTGCTCGAGCGAGCGAGTACGATATGGCGCTCGATTATATTCGCGGCGCGACCGGCGTGCGTGAGGTCATTCTCTCGGGCGGCGATCCGTTGACGCTTTCGGATGCGATGCTTGACCGGGTTCTCACGGACTTGCGGGCTATCGAGCATATCGAGATCGTGCGGATCGGTTCACGTATGCCCGTCGTTTGCCCGATGCGTGTGACTGATAAACTGATCGCGATTCTGAAGAAGGCGAAACCGGTTTTCGTCATGACTCACTTCAATCATCCGCGCGAGTTGACGACTGAGGCGGCGCAGGGCCTTGAGAAGCTGGTTGATAATGGAATTCCTGTTTTCAATCAGATGGTTCTTTTAAATGGCGTGAACAATCATCCGGCGATTATTCAGGCGTTGTCGCGAAGGCTTTTGTATCTCCGAGTGAAGCCATATTACATGTTTCAGTGCGATCCTTCGTTTGGTACGGATCACTTGCGAACGAGCGTCGGAGAAAGTCTCGAGATTCAGCGGGCGCTGTGGGGAAGGCTTTCTGGGCTCGCGATGCCGAATCTCTCGTTGGATATTCCCGATGGCGGAGG
>JAVFAU010000208.1:0-4444 GCA_034002335.1 Bdellovibrionales bacterium
GACAGCGTTTGCCCGATAAGGCGTTCGCTTGATCCGTACGTGTAGTTCGAACTCTTGTCGATGAGGTTCACTCCCGAGCGAATCGCCTCTTTGATGGCTTCGCGATGATCGGGGTCATGTTCGTGGATGCGGTATCCGCCAAAAACGACGCGCGAGACCATCAAAGCTGTGCGACCAAGGCGGGAAGGGGGAAATGAAAATGTGCTTCCGGCATTTCCGGTTTTGAGCTTTTCAAAGAAACGCTTGGTGCCTGCGGTCGTTGCGGAAGACGAGGAGAATTGATTCATCGTCTCTCCATTTTCGACGAACAAGTGGGGCCTTGTCCATCGACCACGTGTGATAAGACCAGAGGTCTAGTTTCTAAGGCTCTCGGTTATCGTCCTTCGCTCTCCTTACGTCTTCTTGAGCGGTTGGCGAGTTTTTACCAAGTCTTGAACGACTCCTGGATCGGCCAAGGTTGATGTGTCTCCCAGGTCGAATTTCGCGACTTTGCCCGATTTAAAGTCCGCCTCGGTTTCGTCCGCTGCGGCTTCGGCGATCTTGCGCAGGATTCGGCGCATGATTTTTCCGGATCTTGTTTTGGGAAGTCCAGGAGCCCATTGAATCGCGTCTGGTGTCGCGATGGGCGAAAGATGTTGGCGCACGAGCTGGATAAGGTCGCGTTTGAGTTGGTCGCTCCCGCTTTCTCCCGCGTTGAGTGTCACATAACAGTAAATGCCCTGACCCTTGATGTCGTGCGGAAATCCAACGACCGCGGCTTCGGCGACCTTTGGATGTGAGACAAGGGCGCTTTCGATCTCGGCTGTGCCGAGCCGATGGCCTGCCACGTTGAGAACATCATCCACGCGGCCTGTGATCCAGTAGTAACCGTCTTCATCGCGCCGGCAGCCGTCGCCGGTGAAGTACGAACCTTCGTAAGTTGAAAAATAAGTCGCTTCGAATCGGCCATGGTCGCCGTAAAGCGTGCGCGCTTGCCCTGGCCACGAGCCGGTTATCACGAGATTACCTTCGGTCGCTCCCAGGCGTTGAACGCCTTTTTCGTCGACGAGCTGGACCTTGATGCCCGGAAGGGGGTACGTCGCGGAGCCTGGTTTGAGGTCGGAACCGTAGCCGACAGGGGAGATCAAGATGCCCCCGGTCTCCGTTTGCCACCAAGTATCGACGATGGGGCAGCGGCCGTCGCCCACGATATCGTAATACCATAGCCACGCTTCGGGATTGATCGGCTCGCCGACGCTTCCGAGAAGACGCAATGACTTGCGAGAGGTTTTTTTGACGGGCTCGTTGCCTTCGCGCATGAGGGCTCGAATGGCCGTCGGTGCGGTGTAGAGTATGGTCACTCCGTACTTATCGACGACATTCCAGAATCTCGAGTTGTCCGGATAATTCGGAACTCCCTCGAACATCAAAGTCGTCGCTCCGTTGGCGAGGGGCCCGTAGACCAAGTAGCTGTGCCCTGTGATCCAACCGACATCGGCCGTGCACCAATAGATATCGTCTTCTTTCAGGTTGAAAACGAGTTCGTGCGTGAACGTGGCCCACGCAAGGTAGCCACCTGTCGTGTGCAAGACGCCTTTGGGTTTACTCGTCGAGCCCGAGGTGTAGAGAAGAAAAAGCGGGTCTTCCGCATCCATTTCAACAGGAGGGCAGTCGGCTCCAATGCCTTGCGAGGCTTCCTCGTAGTAGAGGTCGCGGCCTGCCGTCATTGCGACATCCGCGCCGGTGCGTTTGATGACAAGAACGTGTTCGATCTTTTTGAAGCCCTGAGTGCTTTCGACTTGTTCGATCGCTTTGTTCACGTTTTCTTTTAGAGGAATGTGTTTTCCGGCTCTCAAGCCCTCGTCGGCCGTGATGACAAAACCGCTGCGGCCATCGAGCATGCGATCTGAAATCGAATCGGGGCTGAAGCCGCCGAAGACAACCGAATGAATGGCTCCGATGCGTGAACAGGCAAGCATTGCGAATGCGGCTTCAGGAATCATCGGAAGATAGATCGTGACGACATCGCCTTTTTTAACGCCGTATTTTTTTAACGTGTTGGCAAAGCGTCCGACTTCGCGTGCGAGCTCGCGGTACGTAAAGGAGCGTCCCTTTTCACCTGGCTGATCCGGTTCCCAAATCAGCGCGGTTTTGTCGGCACGCGGACCTGAAAGGTGGCGGTCGATGCAGTTAAAGGAGACGTTGAGCTTTCCGCCCTCGTACCAACGAATGGAGACGGGTTTTTTAAATGAACTTCGTTGAACGCTGTCCCAGGTTTTAAACCAAGAAAGTTTGTTTGCGACCATCGACCAATAGGCGTCAGGATTGGATTCCGCAAACTGTCGAAGTTCCGTAATATTCGTCAGTGATGCCGGATCAGTTGGACCGAAATGCTTAGGATGATTGCTCATGGCTAGAAACCCCTCTAGCTAATAGCCAATCAGAATCTAGGTAGAAGATTCAAGACTTTCCGCATCAGTAACGTCTCAAAACGTCTCAAAACGTCTCAAATTAGACGTTGCAATTAAGACTTTCTTGAATTGCCGCAGTGAAGAGTTCTCTAGCTAAGGGCTCGGTTCGAGATCAGAAGCAGAGCTAACGACGCCAAAAGCGCCGCCACAAACATGGCGATACCGATTGTGGTGTTGGGTGTTGAGGTCTGCTTCATAGTGAGCCTTATACTTGCGTGTGCCTCATTTGTCCACGTTTTAGGTTTTATTCACGCGGTTCGTGATGCTGTTCTTTATGTGGTTCGCAAGCTCATGGATCGGAAGCTTCGTTTGCTCGCCGGTCGCAAGTGTTTTGAGACTGACCGTCCCCACGGCCAATTCGTCGGAGCCGACGATGATCGCGTGCGAGGCGCCGATTTTATCGGCGCGCTTCATGCGTTTTGCGAGATTTCCCGAGTAGCCAAGTTCAATAGCGATGCCCTGGGCGCGAAGTTCTTCCGCGAGTCCGGTAGCATAAAGTTCGGCCTCGGCTCCCAATGGTACAAGGGCGATGGGGGCTGTGAGCGTTCCTGAGTTCTCGGGTAGAAGTTCAGCAAGTCGGTCGGCGCCGAAGGCCCAACCGACGCCCGGGGTTTTCGGGCCGCCGAGATCGCTGATGAGGCCGTCGTAGCGTCCACCCGCCAGTACGGCGCTCTGCGCGCCAAGAGCTGTTGTCGTGAACTCGAAGACCGTGTGACAGTAGTAATCGAGTCCGCGCACCAGGCGGTCGTCGATGACAAACGGAATCTTGAGCGTCTCGAGGCTTTTGAGGATCGTTTCAAAAAAACTTTTGGATTCTTCCGTCAGGTAGTCGTGAAGCTTCGGAGCGTCTTTGATGACGAGCTTGTCGCCGCTATCTTTGGAGTCCAGGATTCGCAAAGGGTTTCGCTCAAGGCGATCGAGGGAGTCTTTTGAGAGTTCGGCTTTACGGGTCGAAAGGTAGGCAACCAGAGCGTCTCGGTACTGAGCTCGAGAGGTGTCGTCGCCGATGGTGTTGATGTGAAGGGTGATTGAGCCCAAAACGCCGAGCTCACGTAAAATACGGTACCCACATGCGAGAACCTCAATATCAGCTTGAGGTTTTTCGACGCCTAAGAGTTCGATGCCAAACTGTGAAAACTGACGAAACCGTCCGCGCTGAGGGCGTTCGCGTCGAAACATCGGGCCACTGTAGAAAAGCTTGAGGGGCAGGTGTTGAGCCAGGCCTTCGCTCATAAACGCACGTGCGACGCCAGCGGTTCCTTCGGGGCGAAGCACGAGGTCATCGCCTCCGTGGTCGGTAAAACGGTACATTTCTTTCGTCACGATGTCGCTTGTGTCGCCGAGGCTGCGTAAAAAGAGGCCGGCTGGCTCGAGGATCGGGGTCCGAATTTCTTTAAATCCGTAGAGATGCGCAATATGGCCCGCGGTGGTCTCGATATGACGAAACTTTTCGGCGAGTTCAGGTAGCAGGTCGCGAGTGCCTTTTACGGGTTTGAGTACGGGTTTGAGCGACGGCCTGAGCGACGGCGCGGGTTGCTGCATATCTCAAATTCCTTTCAGCGACGGAGATTCGTAAAGAATCTAGCGAACCTAGGGGGAATAGGCTAAGACCTTTTTTACTTTTCTGAATTTATGCCTCGAGGGTTTGATATGACTCAACTATCCGTCAACGTGAACAAGCTTGCGACGTTGCGCAATGCTCGCGGAAAGAACAATCCCGACGTCCTGTCTTGGGCCAAGCGAATCGAAGAAATGGGTGTTCATGGCATCACCGTGCACCCTCGTCCGGATGGGCGCCATATTCGCTTTTCCGACGTGCGCGAACTGGCGCCGCTTGTGCGCGGGGAATTCAATATCGAAGGTTATCCCGATGCGGATTGGTTGAGCCTTGTCGCCGAGGTCAAACCCGACCAAGCGACGTTGGTGCCTGATCCGCCGGATGCGCTGACATCAAACGCGGGGTTTAATGTTCCAAAGGACCTTGAGTTTTTAAA
>JAVFAU010000209.1:0-4442 GCA_034002335.1 Bdellovibrionales bacterium
GATAATGGCAGTTCTTGGTTACCAAAAAGCGGAAATCGTTAAGAAATTCCAGCGTGCACCAATGGATACAGGTTCATCAGAAGTGCAGGTTGCGCTTTTGACGGCTCGTATTAAGGATCTTACAGAGCACTTCAAAGTTCACAAAAAAGACCACCACGGCCGTTACGGTCTTGTTGCTCTTGTTAACCAGCGTAAAAAGCTTCTGGCTTACATCCGTAAGAACAAGCCTGAGGTTTACACAAAGCTTATCGCGGACCTCGAGCTTCGTAAGTAAGCATCGCGGTTATATCCGCATCAGGCTTCGATGAAGCCGCAAATGAACCCGAAAGGCCTAGGTCTTTCGGGTTTTTTCATTTAGGGGCCTCGCGGGGTGTAGCGAAGCTTGTGTTTTTCGAGTCTTGTTCATAAGTTAGAGACCAATAAAGAAGAATAAAAAATACGATAAGGGAATCTAGGAAATGTCAGGACTTACGTTCAACACGCAAACGGTCACGACCACAGTCGGTGGCAAAACGATCACAATCGAAACAGGCCGTTTAGCAAAGCAAGCCGATGGCTCCGTCTTGGTGACTTCGGGTAACAACATGGTGCTTGTCACCGCGGTCTCTTCGAAAAAAGAATCGACGCTCGATTTCTTTCCTCTCACGGTTGAGTACCAAGAGAAGTTCTACGCGACGGGAAAAATTCCGGGTGGATACTTCAAGCGCGAAGGCCGCCCGACGAACAACGCGACTCTCACGGCTCGTTTGATCGATCGTCCGATTCGCCCATGTTTTCCTGAGGGCTATCGTTACGAAACTCAGATTGTCGCGACGACTCTTTCTTACGACGGCACGTTCCCGATCGAGATGCTTGCGTCGATCGGCGCTTCGGCGGCCGTTCACATTTCAGACATCCCGTTCAACGGACCGACATGCGCGATTCAGGTCGCTCGTATCGGTGGCGAACTTGTTTTGAACCCGTCAGCCGTTCAGCTTGAATCGGCCGACATGGACATCGTGATCGCGGGTACGCGCAACGGTATCTTGATGGTTGAAGGTGAGTCGCAGTTCATCACTGAAGCGGATGCCTTGGCGGCCCTTAAGTTTGGCCATCAATCGATGGGGCCGATCTTCGATGCGATCGACGAGCTCCGTCAGAAAGTCGGAAACAAAGCAAAGCGCGCGTTCACGCCACCAGCGCTCGACGCGGCTTTCGAAAAAGAAGTGTCGGCGTTTCTTGAGCCGAAAATCAACGCGGCTCTTCGCATTCGTGAAAAGCAAGCTCGTTACGGCGCGGCCGACGAAGCGAAGAAAGAGGCGAAAGCGAAGTTCGTCGATTCAATCACGGTCAATTCCGTGGCCGATGAGAAGCTTCAGGCCCAACGTGCGAAAGAACTCGGCGTCATCGTTGAGAATCTTAAGTACAAAGCGGCTCGTTTCATGATCCTTGACGATAAGATTCGTATCGACGGTCGCGACGTGAAAACGGTTCGCCCAATCGCGTGTGAAGTCGGCCTTCTGCCGCGCGCGCACGGTTCTGGTCTTTTCACGCGCGGCGAGACGCAGGTTCTCGGCACGGTGACGCTTGGAACGGGCGACGACGAACAAATGATCGACGCTCTTGGCGGAACGATTAAGAAGAAGTTCATGCTTCATTACAATTTCCCGCCGTTCTCGGTTGGCGAAACCGGCCGCATGGGCGGTCAGAGCCGTCGTGAAATCGGTCATGGAAATTTGGCGGAGCGTGCGCTTAAGGCGATCCTTCCTGATCAAGAGAAGTTCCCGTACACGGTTCGTATCGTGAGCGAAGTTCTTGAGTCGAACGGTTCATCTTCGATGGGTACGGTCTGCTCGGGTCTTATGGCGCTTCTTGATGCGGGTGTTCCTGTTAAAGGAAACGTCGCAGGTATCGCGATGGGTTTGATCAAAGAAGGCGATCGCGTTGCTGTTTTGAGCGATATCTTGGGCGATGAGGACCACTTGGGCGACATGGATTTCAAAGTCGCGGGAACGCGCGAAGGTATCACGTCGCTTCAAATGGATATCAAGATCGACTCGATCTCGTTTGCGGTTATGGAACAAGCCTTGAACCAGGCAAAAGACGGACGTCTTCACATTCTTGGTGAAATGGAAAAGGCGATTTCTCGTCCACGCGGCGAGATCTCTCAGTACGCTCCGCGTATCGAGACGATCAAGATCAAGCCAGAAAAAGTACGCGAAGTTATCGGTGCGGGCGGTAAGGTCATTAAAGGCATCGTCGAAGAGACGGGCGTTAAGATCGATATCGAAGACGACGGAACGATTCACATCGCATCGTCTGATCCGACGAAAACAAAACGTGCGATCGAGATCATCAACGGCATTTGCGCCGAAGCGGAAGTCGGTCGTGTTTATAACGGTCGCGTCGTGAAGATCATGGATTTCGGCGCGTTCGTCGAAGTTATGCCGAACACGCAAGGTCTTCTTCATATCTCTGAAATCTCGAACGAGCGCGTTCGTCAGGTGACGGATGTGCTTAAAGAGGGTGATATGATTGACGTGAAGGTTCTTGATATCGATCGTGCGGGTCGTATCAAGCTTTCGCGCAAAGCGATTTTGAACCAAACTCCTGCGAACTAAACGGGGTCTGATTGGCTGCTCCATGGAGTCGATACCGGTTTAAGAAGTCAGTTCTCACAAACGGCGTTCGGGTGGTGACGGAAAACCATCCGAATGCGGTTGCGGCGTCGGTCGGTTTCTTCATCGACAAAGGGACGCGCGACGAACAGCCCGACGAAGCGGGACTTGCCCATTTCGTCGAGCACATGGTGTTCAAGAGCACTGCTCATCGAACAGCCTTTCAAATTTCAAAAGACATGGAAGAGGTCGGGGCCGATATCAACGCCTACACCTCGCGCGAAACAACGTCGTATGTCGCCTTTGGGCTTTCTGAACACCTTGAACGCTATGTCGATGTCTTAAGTGACGTCGTCACGCGCCCGAAGTTCGCACGCCGTGACGTCGATATGGAACGAGACGTGGTGATTCAAGAGATTCGCTCAAGCGAAGACATGCTTGAAGACTGTGTTTTTGATCGTCACTTCGAAGAGGCGTTTCGCGGAACCTCGCTTGCACTTCCGATTTTGGGGTCAATCAAGTCGATTGAGTCGATTTCAAGAGAGCGGGTTTTAAAGTTCTATCGTCGCGCTTATCTTGATCGGAATCTCGTGGTCGCAGCCGCGGGTCGTGTCGATCACGATGAGCTATGCGGCTATCTTGAAAAGTATCTTTCTCCTATGAAAAGCGCTCGTGCTCAGAGTGGTAAGGCCTCAAGCCGCGCCCGACAGGAAACGGCGCCAGAAACGGCGACGGAGCTGGCGCTTCCGCAGGCCCGCGGTTTTTCGAAAGTGATCAAGCGGAGAGCGGAGCAGGCGCACATCCTTATTGGGGCGCCGAGCCCTGGTTTTCGCGATGATCGCCGGTTTGAGGCCATGGTGCTCAACGGCATTTTGGGCGGCGGTTTAACATCGCGGCTTTATCAGCAAATTCGTGAGAATCGCGGACTTGCTTACGCGGTGTATTCTCAGCTTTACTCGTTTGTCGACGCGGGCACGATGTTGATGTACGCGGCGACGGAGCCGACCAAAGCGCCAGACGCGCTGTCGGTTGCGTTGAAAGAAATGGCGAAGCTGCGCCAAAAAGGTTTTTCGAAAGAAGAAATGACGATGGTGCAAACACAAGTTCGCGCCTCGACGATCATCGGTTCGGACGACCCGGAAAGTCGCATGCAGTCGCTCGGTATAAATGAACTCGTATTCGGTCGTTATCGCCCGATTGGCGAAGTCTTGGAAGAATTTGAGCGGGTTAAGCCCGAGGCGGTTCAAGATCTTGCCGAAACGGCATTGCGGCCCGAGGTTTTGGGAATCACATTGATGGGTCCACTTCCCGAGAAGCCTATGCGTGAGTGGATCGAGAAAAGTTTGAAAAGGAAACGGGGATAGTATGAGCCAGGGTTTTATGAAAGTGCCTCTAAAAATTAAAACGCTTCCGCATTTTCGTGGAGAGCTTCCTCGCTATGAAACGGTTCACGCTTCGGGGCTTGATGTTCGAGCGGCGTTGTCTGAGCCAGTTGTTTTAAAGCCGATGGAGCGCACGTTGATTCCGACAGGGATTTCGATGGAGATTCCCCCTGGTTTTGAGGTTCAAATGCGTCCGCGCAGTGGCCTTGCCGCAAAACAGGGCCTTACGCTTTTGAATACTCCGGGCACCATCGATGCGGATTACCGTGGCGAGGTAAAGATGATTGTCGTGAATCTCGGCCTTGAGCCGATCGAGATCAAAGATCAAGATCGCATTGCGCAGATGGTTCTTTGCCCCGTTGTACAAGCTGATCTTCAGCTTGTACCGGAACTCTCGGATACGGTTCGTGGCGTGGGTGGCTTTGGCTCGACAGGCGTACGCGCCTAATCGCTGATAAAGCGG
>JAVFAU010000210.1:0-4429 GCA_034002335.1 Bdellovibrionales bacterium
TAAACACATCCGCATGTGGATCTGCCCCTGGGCATCCGCATACCCAGGGTACGAGAGCCCCGCACTTCCCGGCGTCCACTCACATTTAATCATTGCTTGTGATTGAAGTGGATTATTCAAGTTCGCCAAAAATGCGACTTCCATTCGTGCGGCGGAAACCGGAAGACCAGACTTTTCAAGACAACGCAGCCAACGACCGCGCGTCACTTCCGTTTCAAACCTTTCGCCCTTCGAACTCGACATCATGAGTTTCGCAAGACCTTCTGCCATCGCATCGAAGTCCTTCGCACGTGCCGCCGTTTTGCACGTTTTATCGAACATGGTCGAAGCCTTGATTTTCTCCTTCAGTAAATCAGTCTTCTCTTCGAGGTCATGTTGCAATAGAACCCACCACTGCCGTTGCAGGTTCGCCAGGCGTCCCGAGAACGAGTTGGGGTCTTCGCACATGAAATTGAACCCAAGAATATCCGACTGGTATGCGATCCAATCAGGATTATCCACCAGCGGATCATACTCATTATTCAGGGTTGGAGCCGAAGGCGCCGACTTGTCGGCAAACGACGTCTCCATCAGCAAGATCTGATCAAACTTAGCGTCACCAAGCGCTTCAAAACCATCTGCCGACGAGTACATTTTCTTCGAATTAGGGGTAAAATTCGTCGCATGCAGGTTGTATCGACGCTCACGCAGATCCAAGAGATAAACAGAGTCGCGACGGCCGCCCTTTTCTTTATCGCTTATTTCGATTTTTAAAAACCGTCCCCGCAACGGCTGAGACGCCGTGATCGTGCGTCGCCCCCGCTTCACTTCCCAGAAATCAACGGTGCCATCGGCATCCTGATCGAGTTGGATTTCACTAAAATCACGCCCCACGAGAATTTGTTTACGAATCCGACCTTGCAGATCACGCTGATGACGGACCGTCATCTCTCCTTGACGAGTTTGAATGGCCACGCCAAACATCGACTCGACTTCGCGCTCGAACGGAGTACGGCTACCCTTCGCCTGTTGACGGTGTTCAGTTTCGGAAGCTCGACGCTTCTGCTGCCGAACCTTATGTGAACCAGATTGAACGCCGTTCGCCGATGCTTCAGACGAAAACTCCGTCCAAACACCGAATAAACATACGGCAAACAATAGGACCACAATCCCATTTCGAACTAACGAATCACGTCGCTTCATCTAAACCCCAAAACGAACCTCGAACGAATACCGACGATGGAAACCATTCCTCTATCGGTCCTCTATCGGTCTTTCGGCGCATCGAATTGAGACTCGACCCACGTCATAATCGCTAATTTTTGAGATTTTTCTAAAACTGATCCGTGCCTCTCTGCACTAGGCCTATAAATGAAAAAAGCGTCTCGATATGAGACGCTTTTGTAGAAGCTAAGGAGATTTCTGGCCCTAGACCTTTTGAACAACCTGGTCGATTGTTCCAAACAAAGAGCGACCATCTTGCCCATTCATCTCGATCCGCACGCGATCTCCAGCTTTCATGAACGGAGTCGTGATTTTACCGTCTTTAATCTGTTCAATCATGCGCCGTTCGGCAAGACACGAGCTTCCACGTGTCGGGTCTTCGTTTGAAACCGTACCGCTTCCGATGATCGAGCCCGCCGCAACCGTTCGCGTTCTCGCCGCGTGAGCGATGAGCTCGCCAAAATGGAAGTGCATTTCTCCCGCATTCGCTTTGCCGAAGAAACTATCGTTGTATTGCACAAGCAACGGAAGATGAACTCGTCCGCCCTTCCAAGCGTCTCCCAGTTCATCCGGCGTTACTGCGAAGGGACCGAAGGCCGACTGAGGTTTTGATTGAAAGAAACCAAAACCCTTCGCGAGTTCATTCGGTATCAAGCCACGCAGAGAAACATCGTTCACGATCATGATAAGGGCGATATGTTTCAATGCCTCGTCCGCGGAAATTCCCATCGGGACGTCCGTCGTCACAACGGCGACCTCTCCCTCGAAATCAGTTCCGTGGCTCATATCGATTTGAGGAATTGCGTCTGTCGGCGCCAAGAAATCGTCGCTGCCGCCCTGATAAAACAAAGGGTCCGTGTAAAACGACTCCGGCATCTCCGCATTTCGGGCCATGCGCACGAGTTTCACGTGATGCAAGAAGGCCGACCCGTCCGCCCATTGAAACGCACGCGGAAGCGGCGAGTGAAACTTCGTTTCGTCCACGGCAAAGGCCTGTTTCGCGTCACCGCTCTCAAGCGCATCCGCAATGGTTTGAAGCTTCGGCCTTACCTCAGACCATCGCTCGATACTTTCACGCAACGTACGTGGCAATGTCGTATCGACATCGGAAACACGTACCGCTTTGGTGAGGTCACGACTCACCACACACAAAACACCGTCTCTTGACTCATGGCTCCGCAAACTTCCAAGTTTCATAGTGTGCTCCAGATTCCGTGTTCGTTCTTTCTGTTCACCTTGTTCATCGGTATAATACTGAAATGGAACTTATGGCTAACTCTAAAGACTATATTCTCTATAGCTATTTTCGCAGCTCCGCCTCATACCGGGTACGAATCGCCCTTGGTCTCAAGGGCATCCAATACGAGTACAGAGCGGTACATCTCTTGAATCATGGCGGCGAGCAGCTGTCCGCCTCCTATAAAGAATTAAACCCAAGCCAAGAAGTCCCCACCCTTGTCCACAAAGGGAACATTGTCGCGCAGTCCGTGGCGATTCTCGATTACCTCGATCGCGTCGCCCCTGGCCCGCGTCTTTTTCCGGAAGACCCACACCAGCGAGCCCTGGTCATGCAAGCCTGCGAGATCGTCAATAGCGGCATTCAGCCCGTTCACAACCTCCGCGTCCTCAAGGCGCTCGGTGAACAGTTCGGGGCTAACGAAGAACAAAAAAAGGACTGGGCGGTTCGTTGGCTCAACTACGGAATGACGACACTTGAGAGTTTCCTCAAGCCGCATGCAGGCAAGTTTTGCTTCGGAGATACATTGACGGCCGCCGATTGTTTTTTGATCCCATGCCTCGTCAGCGCGGACCGATACGCCATGACGTTTGATGCCTACCCTACGCTCACACGAATTCGCAGAAACTGCGATGAGCTTACAGCGTTTACCGAGGCCTCGCCGACGAACGTGCCCGATGCGCCAAAAAGCTGAAGAGTCTTATCGAATCATGAGAAAGCGCGCGTCGCCTACGCGCGCGCTTCGAACCAAAGCTTAAGCGAAACGCCCAAAAGCAACATCGCAAGCGTCTGATGCAGAACCGTGATATGAGGCGGAATAAAAAACAGCAGATTTAAAATTCCGACGAGTGTTTGCAGGAGAACCAAAACGCCGCCCGCTAAAAAGAGACGCAAAAGCGGTCGTCCCAATCGCTCACGCTGAGTCCAACCATAAATCGCAAGCCCAACGAAAAGCAGGACGAGAGCGTAGGCGTAGAAGCGGTGAATGATCTGAAGACCAATCGCCCCTTTCCACGTCGGAACCCATTTGCCATTGCACAAAGGCCAATCCACGCAAACGGAGCCTGCGTACGTTGAGGCGACAAGGCCTCCAATCGCGATTTGCACAAATACGATCAGCGGCAATAAAAACGCGGTCGAACGAGCAAGCACGCTCTTCGCCATGATCTTCGCCTCAGCGGTCACTTTGGCGGTCGCTCTTGAAGCCGCCCCTCTGGCTGTCTCTGAATCCATCTCTGCGCGCATTGCCTGATCAACGCCGAAAAGCATCCACAGAACGCAGCTCAAGAACAATGTCGCAAGCAGCAAGTGCATGGTTACGACCACGGCCTTTACCAACATCAAGACAGTTAGGCCACCCATGATGATTTGCGCGGCCAAAAAAACGGTTCCCCACACGGCGGCTTTTTTTGATGTTCGAGGAATTTCTTTTGAGCGAAATGCAATGACGAGAGCCACCGCGTAGAGAATCGCCACGATTCCGGCATACGCGCGATGCACGAATTCAAACCAAACACCGACGTGAAAATCGGGAATCACTTTGCCAAAACACAGCGGCCAGTCCGGGCACGAAAGACCGGCGTTCATCGTGCGAACCCCCGCCCCAAGAGCCATGAGGCCGACAATCATCACGCTTAGAACAACGAGAAAAGTTCGATACCTTTGAAGGCTCACATTCCACCTCCCGACATCACGTCCGCCATCCAAAGCGCGTACTGCACCCAACGATCAATCACGGGCGCAGCCAAGAAAACCAAGATCGAGAGGTTTGTCCAAAGAAAGAACGGCAACCACCGCGACTTCTCATGACGTTCGACAACGGATTTAAAGAACTTCATGAATTGGAAAATAACGACAAACGAAAGCGGCAAAACCAAGAAGGCATAGGCCCAACGTGCCGACGTAAAATAAGGCGCGGCCGCGGCCGTCGCGACGTACAAGAACGTGTAAAGAGCCATGTGAAAGAGCGTGCGCTCGACTCCGACTTTG
>JAVFAU010000211.1:0-4369 GCA_034002335.1 Bdellovibrionales bacterium
GATGGTCCGCCCCGGCACATTGTAGAGCACAACCGGAAGTCCGCCCTCGGTCGCGATTTTTTTATAGTGAGCAAGCAAACCTCGTTGTGTCGGCTTGTTATAATAAGGCACGACCACGAGCGCCGCGGCGGCTCCCCAGCCCGCTGCCGCTCGCGTCGCTTCAACCGTTGCAGCCGTGTCGTTACCGCCCGTACCCATGATTAAGGGAACCGCGCCCGCGACTTCCGATTGAATAAACGCGAAGAGCTGTTTTTTTTCTTCTGAGTTCAACGTCGGACTTTCGCCCGTTGTTCCACAAACGACGATCCCCTGTATGCCGCCGTCCAATTGCTGTCGCACAAGCTTCTTGAGTGAAGACCAATCAATGTCGCCATTTTTGAACGGGGTGATGATCGCTGTGAATATTCCTTCGAACTGGTGACTCATAACTTTTACTCCAATCACTTGCTTTGCGGAAAATAGTCGGCCGCAAACACGACACGCGCCGGCCCAATCAATGAAAGTTCATTCGGAAAATCCCGCGACATAACTCGCAAAACGGCGCCAGGATTTCGCACTTCGACTCCGGCGGAAGGCCAGTTGGACGCGGCCGACACGAGTGCCGCCGCCAACACGCCCGTCCCACATGAAAGCGTCAGATCTTCCACGCCCCGCTCAAACGTGACGGCTTCAATAATTTCAGGGGAAACGCGCGAGAAAAAAGTGACGTTCGCGCCGCCAGCGCCCGCTTCCTTCGGCCATCGAAAAACTAGAGCCAACGACTGCAACGTTTCGCGCCCCACCGAAGCCGACTCCAACACCGAGCAGGTCAGCTCAACGACCGCGTGCGGAACACCGGTATCCACAAGAATCGGCGTTCCAACCGTAAGGCCTTCGACGCTTGGATCAACCCGAACTTCGGTGTCCGGTCCCGTTTGAATCGCGACTTGTCGCAACGGCCGATTCGCATACGGCACACGCGCGACATATCCACCTTGGGTATCACGATCCACAATCACTTCGCCAAAAAGCGTTTCAAGAGAATGAGGAAACACGCTCCCCGCGACAACAGCGCTTACCTTGCCGCGATACTCGAGCCAAGCCGCCGCGGCACGAGCTGCGTTCCCACACATCGCCGCCACCGAACCGTCGCGATTAAAAAAATGCCAGCGCGTTTTCTTCGGTCCCGCTGACTCCATAACAACCAAACCGTCCGCCCCGATGCCAAAATTCCGATCGCAGAGGGTTTGAACTTCTTCGACGGTCGGAACACCTTGTTCATAGGGGATAAAAATAAAGTCGTTGCCGGCCCCTTCGACTTTCAAAAGAGAACGAGTTGATTTCAACATCATCCGCCTCCCCGACGACGAGGCGTTGGCGACGGCGTCACATCTCGAATTTCGGTCGGCGCTTCGGGCACGATCTTCGGTTTCGCTTGCTCGGCGGTTCCCTTGTAAGTCGGGACACCTCGGCCGATTTCGGCGGGACTCAACGGTGGCAGTGGTTTACCTTTCACGCCACATCCCGAAATAACGACCAAGCCCAAAACAACGACCGCGCTCAAAAGTAAAATTGAATCTCGTTTCATTTTCACGCGCCCCCACTTTTTTCAATCGCACGCTCATGCGCTTTGATATCAGCTTCGACCACTTCAGTTTGCGAACAAAGGCGCGGATGAATCGCAAGTTTCTTGCGACGACGAGGCGTGAGCTCGGCGCAGTATCTTAGGTATTTACGCCCCGCCGACCGATCTCTCAGGGAATCATCAACACGATTTGAATCACGCAGCACACCCGTATCCGAACGGGTCCCGACACGACTCGCATCCACAAGTCGCCATTTCCAAAACCAAAACTCTGGGTCTTCGGCCGCCTGTGTTTCCCACGCGGTTAATCCGGCGCGCACCGCTTTCCAATCGCGGCGGCGAGACGCATCTCTCACGAGTAAAAGCCGAACGGCCGAATCAAGCGGACCCCATTCGACATCCATCGGAACACGAAGCGGCGGCAACGAGGCATTGCCGCCGTTTTGACAGTCCTGCACCTGAAGGCGCAACAGTTTTACTTCCATGGAAAGTGGAAACGTTTGTTCAGCTTGCTCCGTAAAGGCATCCGCACGCCCGCATTCTTGAAGACGTAAAGCCGCCCGCGCCGCAAGGATGGAAATCAAAAGATTGCCGTCTTCAAGCTTTGCTGTCGCGACCAGAAGTTCGATCGCATCTTTGGGGCGGGCGAACCAATATGAATCCGCCAGCGAATACTGGTTCTGCCCCTTGTCGCTGATAAAGATGGCGGCGATTTCTTCCCAGGCTTTTTGTTGCTCGCGCGTGAGCTTACCCAACGTGTGCAATTCTCGAAAAATCCGAATGGCTTCCGTACGGTCGGATGAAAGAACAAGTTCGCGGGCGCGCTCCACTGCCGACAGCGCCTTTTCAACACTCGCCGCGCGACCGACCGCGAGGCTTGAAAAGAAAACCGGCAGCAGCGCTACAAACCAAACCAACTGCCGAATCGAAAAAAAGGCCCGCTGATGGCATCGCCATGCTCGCGGACCCTTTTGAAGAAATCTACTTTTGTTACCAAAGCCTTTATTCAGCATCCGCCTAAATTAAGGCGCAAATGACTTGGCTGTCAGCTCCTGAGTGATTTTTCCAAGCTGACTGTCAGCAATCGCCTTTACCATGCCATTGATTGGAACTTCTTTAGGGTTAATCCACGCTTCCTGAACTTGGTTATTCGAGTTATCGCGAATCTTCGCGTAAATCGCAGCAAACGTTCCCGCTGGAACGGTCACAGTCGCTTCTTTCGTCTCAATCACTTCGATATTCGACGTGTCAGGGAGCGATTGCTCTTGTCCGTTCGCCAATAGCTTCAAGATTTGACCCGTTGCTTTGTCGAAAAGGATTTCAACCTTTTGCTTGCCCAAAAAGCCCATATCCATGTCTTGCTGAACCCACATCGCATTGCCGATGTCTTCGCGAACAAACGACTTCACCGTGCCGTTAATGAACCCGCCGGCCATTTTGTACTCGGCACGATCTCCGACCTTCCAGCTCAGGCTCAGCGCAGAAACCTGCGACTGAAGCGCGATACCGTTTATGAGGGGTTGGGAAAATTGAACAAAAGCATTTGGTGCAGCTTCAGCAACCTGACCGATTGCAAACACAGAAAAAAGCGCGACAAGAGACGTCTTGAACGACTTAAGCATATCTTCCTCCTTGAAATGATATGCCCTTGATCATCCCACCGACTCTCGTCGAGTCAAACGCTGCGGAAGCAAGGCGTTATGGAGTCGGCATCGGTTGAATCAAAACCTGTCGTGGCTTTGAACCGTTGGCGGGCCCTACAACTCCTTGATTTTCAAATTGATCAATCAAGCGACTCGCACGCGGATACCCAAGGCCGAATTTTCGCTGAATCAACGAAGCACTCACAGTTTTTTGCGAAGCGACCCACGCCAAAATGTGATCGTACATCTCGTCACTGCTTGCCTCGTCGCCAAAATCCCCACCGCTTGCGCCGCCGGCATTAAATGCCCCGCCGCCCTCAGCTTCGCCGCCACCTTCAAGAGCGCGCATCGCAAGTTCATCGTAAGACGGTTCGCCTTGATCCGACCAAGTCTTCACGACTCGCTCGATCTCCTCGTTCGTCAACCATGGGGCATGATGCCGCTGCGGCTTCGAAACGCCTGGAGAAAGAAAGAGCATGTCCCCTCGACCGAGAAGACGTTCCGCCCCTTTTTCGTCGAGAATGATCTTGGAATCCAAAAGCCCCGGAACCTTGAAGCTCACGCGACCGGGAATGTTTGTCTTGATACGACCGGTGACGATTTCTTTTCGCGGCGTCTGCATCGCGAGAATCAAATGAATCCCGGCGGCGCGCGCCATCTGAGTCAGACGAACGACGCCTTCTTCGACGTGTTGTTTGTTCGTCATCATAAGGTCACCGAATTCCTCGATGACGTAAACGATGAACGGCTGTGGCGTGAAGTAATAAAGCTCATTTTTTTTGTTCTGAGCCTCAAGTTCCGCATTGATCGCCGCATGCTCTTCGATTTGCTCTTTTGTGAGTTTCGCAACGGTTTCGTTGAACTCCTCGAGCTTTCGGGCTTTGAAACGATTGAACGAACGGTTTCGCTTCTCCATTTCGCGAACGCCCCAGCGAAGAGCCGTCACCGCTTTCGCCGGTTCACTGATCGGCGGCATGAGGAGATGAGGAATATCGTTGAAAAGCGTTAAATCGACCTGCTTCGGATCGATCAACACAAGGCGAAGCGTCTTAGGTGAATGCCTGAATACAAACCCAGTGATCGACGAGACGACGAATACCGATTTACCGGAACCCGTTTGCCCCGCGACCATCATGTGCGGCATCGATCGAAGATCAACGAC
>JAVFAU010000212.1:0-4366 GCA_034002335.1 Bdellovibrionales bacterium
CAAAGCATCCCAATCATGCTCAAAAGCGCGTGTTCATGAAGCGTATGCTTTCGGGAACACTTGCTTTCTCGATCGCCTCAGGAGCCATCACCTCGCCGTTTTTTTCATCACAAGCTTACGCGCAGGTGAAACCAACGACGATTGAGCACACAGCCTCGAGTCCGATTCAAAAAAATGGAAACGTCCATCTTTTCGACTACCGTGATCCAGATACAAAAGAATTGATCCGCTTCGAATATGAACCGAGCTCGCGCGAACACCTCAAGAAGTTCGCACCCTCAAAAGTTCGCACAATGATCACAGGAATCCCGCCCGCTGCACCAGGTGGTTTAAAGGGAATTGCTAAACAGTTTGCTTACGACTTTCCAGCTGAGTACGTCGCGTTCACGACGGCGATGCTCATCACCTCGAGTATCTTTGTAAATAACGACCCCGCATCGATGAAACACTTCATTGATCAAAACTTAAAAGACCCTGTCGCCTATGTTAGCTTCGCCGGCTTCCTAGCTGGTAACCGTGCCGCGCACTCCGCTCTCAAAGCAATGGGCATCGCTTACGATCCAAGTCGCGCCCCTTTGAACTACCAGTTGCTACGCCCCTCCGCGGCCGGTGTCGACGGCGTCGCCCGCCCGGTTCCGATGCGCGTTCAAGTGATCGGCTCGCCTCAGGGACCGACCCGTCCACAGCGTATGTTTGCTCCACTCTTGGGGCCAATCGGGCTCGCCGCCGGTATGACTGTAAGCAACGTGATTCACGAGGTCCTCGCGGACCCATTGATTCGCCAGTGCGCAAAGGCTCGCATGGATAAAGAAGTCACCACCGCACAAGCCGACGAAATCTGCGATGAGATGTGGGAAGAGTGGGCATTTTCAAAGAAAGCCGTCGACTACACGCCAGGAATCCTCGCGATGGGCGGAGCGGCACTCGTTCAGGCTTATCTCATCAATAAACCCATCGTCGCTGCGGCCTCCGCAACCAAGGGAGCCGTACAACGAAAACTGCAAGCGACTGTCGTGAAAGCCGGGTCCGAGCGCTATGTACCCATCGTCCTTCGCAGCGTTCGAATCGCAGGTCACGTCGGAAACCTTGCCTCTGGACCGGCTGGACGATTTGTTCTGACTGTCGGAAACATCGCGATCTTCATGGGTCTTGTTGAGTGGCCGACAAAGGTTCTCACTCAATGGATCGAGAAACCTCGCCAAGGCAAAGACAACACCGAACGCATTAATAGCCTCTTCACGGAGCTAAATCGGGCGGAGAAAAACAATTGGAATTGGCAGCCGCGTCCCGATTCGGACTTCTGTCCTCCACACTACGTCGATCCTCTCAGTCAAAACATCGCTGGCGCTGGCTACTTTGTCGACCCGGAGGCTGCATATCTCAATGCCTTCTGCACGCCTCCCGAACAGCCTTCGCCCAAAGACATTCTTAAAAAGATGGCCCAGCGCCAAGCGAAGTGGCGTGAGTTCATTCTTCAAGACGCCTACATGGCTCACAGCAACTGGCTCGAATACGTTGGCGGATTCGCGACGATGTACGCCAATGCGGCCGCATTCTACGAACAAGTCATATCGCACATCGGGTTCCAACGTCATGATCCACGCGCAAAACAGAATACGAGCTACTTGTATCTTTCCGATCCCACGTATGGAATTTACGCCGACGGCGACAGCGCGAATAATCACTCTGAAGCTAAAATTCAGGCCACAAACCAAGCGCGCGCTTGGCTAAGCGATTACTTGGAAAAGGCTAAAACGTCGAAACGTCGTATGCACTCGACGGAGCAAATACATCTTCCAGAAATCCTTAAAGGCCTCAACGCCATCGACATGACGATGCCGATCGAATCTATCGCGCCAGCGGCCATCGGATTCCTCAACCTCAAAGGCATGACCGAAGAGCAACGGGCCGAGTTTGAGGCTCGTATCCGAGAAAGACTTCTCACCGACGCCATCAAGACTCTTCGCAAAGTCCTGGAAACGGACCTTGTGTACAGCGACAAACACTTGTCGCTGAATTCCGAGCTATACGCAAAACTCGCAAACGGCGGAAATCCGTTTATGAAACTGCGCATGCTTCTCGGAAATCCAGATCCGACACCGGCGGGAGTCGCCTTCATTCGCGAAGCCAATAACGACGAATACATCATCGATCAAGACAGCAAGGCGAACCATCCTGCCGGAATCGGCCGTGCCGCGACAAACTCCATGGCCGACTTCCTTGTTGCATCGATGGTGTGCGGCCCCGACGCCGACCCGCAGTATTCAGATGCTCAGAAAATTCAAATCTACAAATCTCGCAAGTTCTCGACATTCGAACGATTGCTTGATCGCGTCGGCCTCGGTCGTCGCTCGATCCAAGCAAGCGACCGCGAAGTCATGATCGCCGTGCAAGAGCATATCGCCGAGAAAACGAAGTCCGAAAGAAGCTGGTTCCCAAGATGGGGTCAGAACTCCGTTGTGACGGAATTCGCAGGCTTCTCGGCCGACTTCCGCCCGCCCCGCATCGTCTCGGGCGTCCCCGCGGACTTGTGTTCAAAATTTGCCGACAACAGCAATCGCGACAGGGTGTGGTTTGATATTCACACAGCACGCTGGACCATCAACGGCGAACGTTTCAACGGCATACTCGACATCGTTCGCAGGAAAGCGCGAACCGATATCGTCGGAACCTCATTGCCACCTGAGACCGTGCCGAAAGACTGGCAAAGCCCGTTCAACGCTTGGTGGACTCAACACGTCGACTCGCATGTTCATCTGATGGTCGAGAAGTTCCGCGTTCAATATAAACAGGTTCTGCAAAGAGACTTCATCCCGGCTCTGACACAAACAGGAAAAGAGTTTACGAAGCGCTACAATGGACGTGATTTCAAACTCGGCGCCTTGGATGCGCTCTATGACGAAGTCGACCTCTATCTCGATGTGTTGGCGAAAACGGCCAAACTTCAAAGAGAGACGGCCGCTCAACGCGAATTCGAGAACATCGCTGGAAGCATTCGTCTCGCATTCCGAGATATGTCTAAAATCGTGACCGATCTCGATTTCGTCGAAGCGAAGGGCGAAGTCGCCTCAGCCGCTTTCGACGCAAAACGTATGGTTCTCGATGAAAAGCTGAAAGAACTCGGCGCGTGGGTTTCAAATCAAGAGCAGGCTGCTCAAGCTACGGAGTCCGCGAAAGAAATCAATGAGCAGACGCTAAAGAATATGAATGGCCTGATGGGCGAGATGGACTCCTACTGGGGGATTATCCGTACCGTTCAAATTGTAGGACAGTAAAAAAGCCATGAAATGGCTTCAAGAAAGGTGCGTATTTTTAACTCGAAATGCCATTTTAAGAGAATATACGTGGAACCAAAATGGCATAGGGCAATAAATAGCCAATAAATAGCAGAGCATCGACTGACATAGGACAGTGGCCGAAGCTCCCCTATCGTGGCTCCACAACGGAACCGTTCGTATAAAAAGACCAACGAGCGGAACCGACGAGTGGCACCCCTTAGGGCCAAAAGGTTGAACCAGAAGATTGAATTTAGAAGATTAAAGAAAAACGAAAAGAACGATTTAACTTTTAAACCATTACGAACCGAATACCCGCAGGAGAGATTTCCATGAACAAAAAACTAATCCTTCCAGTTCTAGCTGCCGCAGTCGTTGTCGCCACTGGCGATCTCGCTGAAGCTAACCGCTCAGGCGGACGTGAAGGCAAACCCCGCGCTGTACGTGCTCAAGAAGTACGTGAAGCTCGTGAAAGCTCAGCACGTGGCGCGACAACTGGTGCTGACGCAAACGTCGGTCGCCAAGTTCTTGCGGATCTCAACACGGCTCGCCTGACAACAAAGCTCACGGCTAACCAAAAATCGGAACTCGCGCGCAACCTCTCGAATCCATTGATTCTTGAAGCGACTCGCGACGCGATCTCGCAAAGCCAATCGCAAGCAATGCGCGACCTTGCGGAAGCTCGTATTGAGGCTTTGTCGAACCCAAAACTTAAAGACATCAACTTGACTCAAGACGACAACGCTCTCGCAGCTCTTTCGTCGAACGTTCGTGCTGAGCTTGCTTACGCGAACCTCGCGATCAACGCAGGAAAACAAGCTTCGAACTGGACGCCGGAAGTTCGTGAAAACCTCACGTTCCTTTTGACAGAAGCCAACAAGATCATCGCAGCAAGCGGTGGCCGTAAATCGATCGCGGAAGCTATGAACGAAGCCAACACGCTTCTTGCTCGTCCCGTGAACGAAGGTGGCCGCGCTGTTCGTCTTGAGTTCGATCAGGTCAACAAGTACTGCAAATAAGTCCTAAGTCGGATCGTCTACGGAGTAGTCGTATGTAGGGTGAAGCCAGCTGGCTCTCCCTTTTTTGTTGCC
>JAVFAU010000213.1:0-4360 GCA_034002335.1 Bdellovibrionales bacterium
GGATCGGTCGGAAATGGAAGCAGGCGTGCGTCGGGAATGACGGTTTTGAGATGCGGCAAGAGCGGATCGGCCGCGTTGTGGAAAAAGCTATGATCAACTGTTTCGGTGAGGAACGTCTTCCACGCGCTTTTGATTGCGCTGAACTCGATTGCCATCGCGGAGCGGTCGAGATCAGGTGCGGTCATGCGAAAGAAGGCCGTCGCGTACCACGTGTGGCCGTGTGGTGTTTTGCAAGACGGAGCCGCGGCCGAAGTGAGACGATGCGCGGCTTCGAATCGGTAGCGAAACTTCAAAGTGAGGCTCATGGTTGTCCGTTCTCCTGAGACGATGAAGACAGAAGCGGATTCAGAAGGCGGTAGGTCGCCGATTGGCCGCGTGTTTCTTCGATTTGGACATCGAGCCAACCGACTCGCTGAGCGAGCCGTTTTTGGTCGGCACCGGGTTGTGAGCGAGTTTTCCAGAGCTGGGCCAGGTTGACGGCAAACAGTTTGGCGAGCTCTTCGGACGTCACGTTTGCGATCGGAAGAAGCGCGACGTCGGATTCAGGAAACAGGTAGTGCTTTTTTCCAAAACGCAAGCTGACGTGCGCGAGGCCGTCGAATGCCTGTGTCGCGAGGGCGATGTGCGGGCATGTTTGCGCGACGAGAATTCGTTCGTCCCAGGCTTCCGTCAGTTCTTTGATGAGGGGCTTTAGCTCGTTGAACTCAAAGCCCATCCCGAAAGGCCCAAGCTCCGTAAGGCCACACTCGATTGTGACATGGTAATTATGGCCATGCAGGCGCTCAGCCTCATGCTCGTTAAAGAGCGTGAAGTGTGTCGAGCTAAATTTGAAGGTCTCTTTTGCCAGACGCACGCGATATTCGGTCACGGGCTCCTCGTTAGCAGGTTTTAAAGGGGAATTCAATTACACGCTTCGCGGGTGCACGCTTAACGGGAACCAGGGCGAGGGGCGGCTTGCGTCGGAACGCGGTTTCCCTGCGGAGGCGCCGTGAGAGTCGATGTAGGTTTTCTAATGGCGGCTAAAAGGGCTCCTTCGTTGGTGCCAAAACGAGAGTTCTTAACCTCGGATGCCCGCGCGAGTTTGGGGTAAAGATCCGGCCTAAAATAGGCGGCGACCACCAAGGCGTTCACGAGATCTTCGTTGTTTGCGGGCTGACTTGAGTTCGAGAGAACGTCAACAGCGGAGGCAAGTGAGCGTGGAGATTTTTGGCTTTGCACGAACGTGAGACCGCTTCTGTCAAAGATAAGCGCCGCGTGAAGAAGGTGAGTGATTGTCCGTACGTTTTCGGCGTCGAGTGATCTCTTCAAGAAGAGCGGCGAGTTGGCGATGTGATGGTTAAACTGATTGTAGGCGTACGAGATAAGCATATCGCTTTTTATCGTGAGACCTGTCGCCAAGGCCAAGCGGGTGTGCAGGGCGTGGCGAGAGTCGTAGAGCTTGTGCGCCTTCATACGTAGAAATTGAGCGTCGATTACGCTGCTTAAGAAAGTGTCGACGGTTGCTTGATCTTCAGGTGAAAAAACGGAACGAACGGAGTTGTAGGCCAAGAGGTAATCAAGCAACGGCTTGTCGAGAAGGACATCGCCCGATGGTTTGTAAGTGTTCGCCCAGAGCAAGATTGTTTGGCGAATGCGCTGTTCGTTGGAGGTATCGCCGTTGACGTCTTTCGAGAAAACGGCGGCTCGTACCCAGCGGATTTCCTCGAGCGCTTCTGATAAAAAAGGATTGTTTGCGCCGGGATGGAACGACTCCGCCGCGACCGGTGGTCGCAAGAGACGTGTGCGAGTTATGTTTTCCGCGTCTTCGAGCATCTTGCGAACTTCGGGCGCTTGATGCCTGAGAACGGACAGGCGTCGCATTTCGTCGTGAGTGAGTTTGAAGACGTTGATCGTGTTCGATATGGCGAGGCGTGTTTTCGCCTTTTCTTGCGAAAGGACTCTCACGTCTTCAAGTCCGTCCAGCGGGAGCGGCGGCAGAAGAGCGAGGTGCTCTTCGAGTTCACGGCGAGAGGTCTCGTACCCGTTTGCGTCGAGTTCGACGGAAAACGGAGACGAGATCTTGCCATCTGCATCCAAGACGACCGCGAGTGGTCGCGCTGTCGAGGCGCTGGCTGTTGAGCGTGTTTCGCTGCGAGCGACGACATCGGAAATCGAGACGACCTGAGGAGTGATCTCCGTTGCGCCCATAGAAGTGGGAAGAGATGAAAGTGGAGCGAGCGTCGGTTGAGCGGCGGGCGTGCGCTCGATGTCGGCGAGGGAAGGCTGTGGAGTGTGATGGGCGCCGGTGATGGACTTGATATCGATTTGGTGACCGGAAAAAATCAGATAGGCGGCTCCGGCCGCGAGTGGAATCGCGATGGCGGTAAGAAGGCCTCGTATCAGGGCGGTATTGGTTTGCGCGCGTTTCGCGAACGCGGCCGCTTGCACTTTCGTGTAATGAGAAACGTTGCGACCTGACGGATCAAACGGTGATTTGATCGAAGTCATTCGCGAAACGTCATAGATTCCCGAGTGTCCGGGTGATGATTTTCCGTCAGATTGTCCCTTCGGCGCACCAGGGGCGGACGCCGATGAACTGGGTTTCAATGCTGATGGTTCTGATTTGAACTTCATCACATACTTTAACGGTATAACAGGGCGGAGGCTTGACGGGCTTTGGTCTGAACCTTCTTAAGCTCGCCTGAGGCCTAGTCTGGGATGAGTCATATTGGGCGGAATGTGTCGAATTTAGATAAGGTCCTGTAAACTTGGTTTTGTTTCATTCCGATACTTCGAAATGTACAATCTAAAATATCACAGACGATTGAAATGATGAGGAGCAGGGGCGTGAAAACGACGAAGATGGCATTGGCGGCGTGTCTTGTAATGGGGCTTACTGGCTGTGTGGAAAGCGGAGTTAAGGACGGAGCGGCTACCAACTCGGGGAAAAGCTCTAGTTCCGGCGCCAGCAAAACGGCTGCACGCACGCAGTCGGATATCGAACGCGCTCTAGCGGAAGCCGAGGCGGCTGAAGCGGAATACGCAAAGAAAGACGCGGGTAAGGTTAGTCAGAAAACGACGGCCAAAACCGCGAAAGTATCAAACACAAAACTGCCGCGTGAAGAACGCCGAGAAGAACGCCAAAAGCGCGCAATCGCATCTTTAAAAGGCGAAATGAGTTACGTCGTACAAGTCGGTACGTTCCGTGTCGAAGAGAACGCGAAGAAGCTTGAGGAAAAGCTGAAAGCGGCGGGGCTTCCGGTTATGCAAAAGAAAATCGAAAGAGAGAATGGCGTCTTGTTTGCTGTTCGTCTTGAGCCGACACCGAATCGTCAGGAAGCTGAAAAATTCGCGGAAAATGTGAAGTCCGTGAGTGGACAAGAGGCATTGATTCTCTCATTGGGGCGTTAACATTTCCTTACGTTCTTTTGGGCTTAAAGTCATATTCGGCTGGCAAGGGTCGGGAAAATCCACTCTTGCCGAAGCCGTTGTGCGGCACTCTCCCACGCATCTATTTGTTCGAGACGATGGTTACACCGATCTTGTGGGCCATCTGGAAGACGTCATCGGAGACAGACGTTCGTGCGAGATCGTTGTCGAAGCCGAGGCGACGCTTGAGCCGGTCGCCGTCGCCGAGCTTTTTTATTTAGAGGGCGAAAATGGCGAACCGCCGGATGATCGCTTTGCCATTCAGACAATGATCTCTGTTGTGGACTGTTCTCGTTTTTTAAAGGACCTCAATGAAGCTGTATCGCTTCAAACTCTTGAGCTCGACTACGATGAGTTCGATGATCGCTCGCATGCGGATGTCATCGTTGAGCAGATCGAATTCAGTGATCTTGTGATTCTAAACCGTATCTCCGATTTGGATGAACTCGAGCGTGAGCGCGTGTTGAATCTTGTGGAGTGGCTCAATCCGGCCGCGCAAATCGAGCAGGTTCCGCCAGAGGGGCTCTCTCGTGAGTTCCTTGAGCGGGTGATGGACGTCGAGTCCCGGCCTCACGGGTTCGACCTCGAAGAGGTTTCAAGGCGCGCGGGTTGGATGCGGTTGATTGAGGAGACTCATCCTAAGAAAGATCGAGGCGCTGGTTTGTCGGGTTTCACCATTCGCGCACGACGCCCTCTGCACCCCGAGCGCTTTCAGGATTTTTTAAGTCTGCTTCAAAACCGCAGTCAGGGACACGACGTCGTTCGTGTGAAAGGCTGGGTTTGGATCGCGACGCGAAATTCCGAGATTGGTTTATGGGCGCAAGCGGGTGAAGCTTGGCAGCTTTTGGCCGTGGGCGCGTGGCTGGCCGCGACGCCGATGCGTGAGTGGCCGTCGGAAAAAGAAGAACGTGATGCGATCATGGCGGATTGGGTTCCGCCTTATGGTGATCGT
>JAVFAU010000214.1:0-4358 GCA_034002335.1 Bdellovibrionales bacterium
GCCCAGCCACGAAAGAAGGGCCGAGATCATGAGCCCGCCGAGAAGCAGAATGATCCACATCCACTGCTCTTCGGCTGGATGGGTTTTTAAAAAACCTGGTTGGCCGGAAGCTTGGCTTTCTTCGGTTAAGAGGTTTGAAAGTACGTTGGCGTGGGTCTCGACCCCTGGAAAGTTCTCTTCAAACGGCGTGAGACGGAGGTCGTACACGCCCATGGCGGTCGCGCCGACAATGAGGATCTTGTCTTTGAGAAACTCATTGCGATCGACGGTTTTTGTTCCGATGCCACGGAGATCCGTTGAAGGGTCCGTACCGCGTTGAGAAATTTCGATTTTAGCTTTGTCCGAGAGGAGTTCTGAGGCGCTGATGTATTCGAACATCTGCTGCGGGCCGGAGTAGTTGATCATCAAGCGTCCGCGCTCGTCGACCGGAACGCTGAGATGAACGTCGCCGTTTTCTTTGAGGAGTTCGAGCGTATCGACCACTTTGCGAGATTGGGAGGTCGAGCGCGTTTCGGTTTTGAGTCGGAATCTTGCGGATAACCCGCGATCGAGCATAAAGGACTTCAAAGCGAGCGAGGGAATGTAGGTATGTCCGCGACGGGCGAGTAAAACGGAGCGGCGAATCGTTCCGTCGGGATCGAGATCGGCGTTGAAGTAGCCGGAGTGTTTTGTCTCGCTTGCGATTTCTGGAACGCTAATCCACGTGCGTTCGAAGCTCTGAACCGTATTGGGCGAGGTCGATGCGATCCATTCTTGGATCGCGGCGCTGAGCGGAATGGGAGCTTGTTTCTGAGCCTGCACAAGCTCGTCCCAGAGAGGCTCAAAACCTGCTTGTTGCCAGATCTCTTGGAGGATCTCTTTGGGTTGATCGATGCCGGTTAGGTACTTATCGCGGTCGAGCAGTTCGTCTGCTGGCGTAAGGAATCGATCGCAGTATGTGGAAGCTTCGCGCGAAAGAGCTTGTTTGAAATCCGCCATTTGCGCGCTCGGCACGGCTTGAATCGTGGCGGCAAGGATCGCGCGGACGGTCGGGCGGTTCGCGAATTGTGAGAGTGTTTCGTCGGAACGAAGCAGTTCGGCGAGGCTTTCTTCGTCTCCGATGTTGGCCCAGACGAGTAAGAACGGTGTGAGTTCATCGTCGAGCGGGACTTCGAGCGTGCGGAGCGCCGAGAGAATTGATTCTCGAATGCTCGGATTTGCACTTAGCCACAAGATGGCCTTTTGTTGCTCGAGATTGGTGATGTGAAGCGATGTTCGTTCGATCAGCTCTTGTGGGGGTTTTGGTTGAGCGGACTCGACGATGACGGGACGTAAGGTTTGCTTGTCCCAGTATTTTTTCTCAAAGGAGCGTCTGTAGTTCGCGTCGATGCAGTAATCACGTAGCGGGTTCGTCTTCGCGCCGACTTCGAAGGACTCGGTATCGAAGTAGGCTCCCATTATGACGGAGTCGTTGTAGAGACCGACGGTGCTGGCGAGAATGCGGTCGTAGTTGTTTGCCGCGATTTCCCGATCGAAGAGTTGGTCGATCTCGGGAGACAGGCTGGTTTTTGGCGATGGATTCTCGGGAGTGTCGGAAGGCTTGGGTTGGAGAATATTTTGTCGAAGTGTCGTAAGGGCGCGTACCGCCGAGTTATGGTCTGGTTCAGAGAACACAGCATCGAATGCGACAAGTCTGGCGCCGCCATCTACGGCATTCTCTATGAGCCTTGCGATTTTGGTTCGAGGCCACGGCCAGCGGCCCTCGCGTTCGATTGAGGCGTCATCGATGGCGAGAATCGCAACGCGATCGCTGCCGTAAACTTCGCCGCGATTGATGAGGCGAAAATCGACTGTTTTACGGTGAATTTGATCGAGAATTCCGACAAATGTACTGGTGTCGAGAGACTTTCTTTCGTGTTGGGCCTGGTAGTATTCGAAACCAAGGTAAGACATTGTGCCCGAGACAATTGCTCCGATGGTCATGGGCGAGGCCAGTGCGGCCGTGAGCATTGATGCGAGTTTGAGAAGCCGGCGCTTGAGCATTGTGAATATAGCCTAGAGCGGTTGCCGGACGTGCGTCGAGCAGTTCACTTAAATCTGGTCCTCGACTGTCTATGCGGAAGGAGGTGCGGTGAATACCATGATGGAATGCAAGCATCATTTATTACACATCAGGTTCCATCTGGCGAAGTCACAAAAGAAGTTACGGTTGTCTACCTATCGGGAAGAATCGACGCGGATTCCGTTGATCGTTTTCGTCAGGCATGTGCCGAGGGCTTGCGTGATCGTTCGGTACTGTTTCACTTGGGTGAGCTTTCGTTTGTCGGCTCGACTGGTTTACGGGGCTTCTTAGAGGCGTTGTACAGCTTGGCTAAGAGCGAGGCCGGCGATATTCGTTTTTGTCAGGTGAGCGTGGATTTTCGTTATGTTCTCGAGGCGACGCCGCTTCGTATGCGCCCGGTTTTTGAGAGCGCGATCTCTGAAACTGAGGCTCTGAGAAGCTTTCAAACATCGCTGCCGGGGCCTGGGGCCCCGATGTTCAGCGGTATTGAGGAAGTCGAAGACGAGCTCATCGAAGATGAACTCGTCGGTGTTTCCTATGGTGATGAAAACTTGTCGTTCGAAGGCTGAATTCCGAACGCTTTCATTTCGAGGTCCGTTAAAATGGACTCCAGTTTTTTAAGTTTTTCCGTGCGCACAACGTTTTCTTCGGCGAATCCGACACGATTGAGCGCTTGATCGTTCATACGAATGCGTTGCTGTTCACGCGCTTCGGCAAGACGGTGCGAGAGGTCTTGGTTGAGCTTCTCGAGCGCCTCGTTTTGCGCTTCAAGCGCTTGAAGGCGAACGCTGCCTTCTTGCCAGACTTCGCGTAGGCCTCGAAGCTGGTTTTCCGCGCGTACGCGCATTTCTTCGGATGCATTGCGGGCGGTATCCGATTCCTCGCGAAGTTTCTGCGCTGTTTCGACGGAAGCGCGTAGAGTCGCACATTCGGCGGCGAGATCGTCGATCGTGCCGCGTAGGCGCTCTGTTTCGGACTTTAGTCGGGCGTCGAGTTCTTCGGCGCGACGTTCAAAGAAAACCCGCTCGTTGTTTGTGCGAGCGTTCTCTTGAAGAGTGCGATCTAGAATTTGTAACCGGTCGTTCGCACGAGTCAGCTCGGAGCCGAGGCGTTGGTTTTCGCCGTCTGTTTGCGTGATTCTCGCTTCGTATTGCTCCACAAGACGGGCGCGGTCGCGTTCCGCCGCATTGAGCTTGCGGTCGCTCTCTGATCTCTGGTGGGCGAGCTCTTCGCGCAAAGTCGAATTCAGGCTCGTGAGACGCAGAATCTCGGCCTCGATGTTGAGAACGCGGGCTTTGAGCGCCTGGTTGTCGCGATCTCGCGATTCGATGCCGGGGCGGACCCAGCGCTTGATACGACGACGGTAAGCCCATGCGCGGCTCTGCGAGAGTTGGAGATCTTGGTTGCGACGAGAAACCTCTTTGGTTTCAAGGCGCGCAAGGTCGCGCTCGTCAGTTGTTTGCTTGAGTTTAAGTTCGAGCGCCGCTTGCTTGTCGGCAACCGAGCGATCTTTTTCTCGAAGAATTTCGATTTGCGCCAAGAGGGTTTGGCGCATGTTCTCGGAGTCAGAAATCGTTTCTTCGAGTTCGACGATTTGACCTTCGAGAGATGCGTTTCTGCGAATATGAACCTTCAGTCGACTTGAAAGGTCATCGGCATGGTCAAGAAGCGTCTCGACCGTGGCGGAGTGAAGAACTCGTGCCGGCACATCGCTTAGACGCGGTGGCGGTGGAACATCCGTTGGCAGCGGGATGTTCGTTGGAAGCGCTGGAAGTTCTGGTTTATTGTCCGACATAAGCCTCCTCTTCGTCCGTGAAGAGCATGTATCGTCAGCGTCGCAGCTAGACTGGCTCTTAGTCAATTTTCTAGACCTAGAGCTGAATAGGACTCGTCCATGGTCCAGTGAAAGCGAGTGGTTTCTGGACGAGGGTCAAGTCTTGGGCGCAAGAAGCCGAAAAAGAGATCATGGGTGAGCCAAAGCTTGATAAGTCGGCGATCGTTTTAGCTGAGGGCCAAGATACGGCCGTGGCTGCGAAATCACGTATGCATGCAAGCGTGAACAATCTTGGTTCAATCGGCATGAGCCGACGATCGATTTTAAACCTGGTTGCGGAGGAACGCTACGATCAGGCGATCGACGATTTGAAAGCTTACCTCGATTCGCTGCCGGAGTATCCAGCGTTTAAGGAACGAGCCGAGCGTTTTGCGACGTATGGTATTGAGTTGATCCAGGCTATTCGCGCAAAACGTAGTTTTCCTGGTTGGAGCACGCTCAATATGTCCAAGCAGCGCGATCTTGTAGAACGCGCGATTCATC
>JAVFAU010000215.1:0-4356 GCA_034002335.1 Bdellovibrionales bacterium
CATGGCCTTGCACAAATGCACCCAATTGCAACTGCCGATAACTCTTGTTGGCGCCGGTTTACCGCAACTGGTGGGGCAGGCGGGGCGGGCAAAGTCTTACGCAGAGAGGTTGTTTGAATATCCGGAAGTCGGCCCGCTCCCGCGAGCGGCTGCAAAACAGGCTCTTGAGGCCCCGGCGGCCAAGCAGGGGGTGAAGTATGAAGCGGCGGCGATCGATGAGATTTTGGATAAGACGAGGTGTTATCCCTATTTTCTACAGGAATGGGGAAAGCACAGTTGGCAGTGTGCTGTGCATTCTCCGATCGTTGAGGATGACGCAAAAAAAGCGACTGAGCTTGCGATTGCCGAGCTGGATGCGAGCTTCTTTCGGGTGCGGTTTGATCGTTTGACTCCTAGTGAGAAGAGGTATCTGCGTGCCATGGCTGAGTTTGGTGCTGGACCTGCGCGCTCGGGCGATATTGCCCATGTGCTTGAGAAAGAGGTACAGGCCGTGGCGCCGACTCGAGCAACTCTGATTTCAAAGGGAATGATCTACAGTCCATCACATGGCGACAACATATTTACGGTTCCCCTGTTTGACGGATATATGAAACGGGTCATGCCTCAGCTAGAGTAGTGTACGGTGTGTGCGAAAGCCATGGCCGCCATCATCTCAATGGACTGCGGGCGTTTTGTTGTAGACGAACAGCTTTCATAACTTGAGCTTCGTTCGACTGGCCCCTTGGTTGATTTTGCTTTCGTACTCTTCTGGTGGACAGTAATCAAGGCCCGAATGCAGCCGCTTAGAATTGTAAACGTCTTCGATGAAGCGCGGCACATTCTCGATCACGTCGAGGTATGTCTGATACTTCTTCAGATACACTTCGTCTCGCTTCAGCGTCTTCATGAAGCTTTCTACGAACGCATTGTCATATGGGTTTCCTCTCGCGGAGCAGGAGATCTCAAATCCATGCGCCTTCAAAACTCTTGTGTATTCGTCGCTTAAGTATTGCACCCCTCGGTCTGAGTGGTGAGTCGTTCCGGCAACGGGCTTACGGCGTTCGATCGCCATCTGAAGGGCCGAGACAGCAAGCTTTGCATCAATGCGTTTCGAAATTCCCCAGCCAATTACTTTTCTGGAATACAAATCCAAAATCACCGCGAGGTAAACGAAGCCGTTCTCGATTCTGATGTACGTAAAATCCGACGCCCATACTTGATTCATGTCGTCGATTTCTCGGCCTTTGATCAAGTTCGGATAGACTCGGTGGCCATGCTTCGAGTTAGTCGTGTTTACGAACCGCTTCTTTGGCTTGATGTGAAGCTTAAACTTCGACATCACTCGCCTCAAACGGCGCTCGCCAATCGTGACGCCACTACGCTTTAGATGATGAAGCAACATGCGGTAGCCTGACGTCTCGTACTCGACGCGAATCTGCTCGATCTTGCCGCGGATATCGGCTTCCCATTCTTCTTGTTCGGCTCGCGAAATTTTCGGATCTGCATAGTAAGTGGATTCACTTAGCTCCATTACTTTGCAGGCTTTCCTTTTCGATCCAAGTTTTTCGAAGTTCTGATCAACCCAGTCAACTCGCTCTCGGGTTGAGAGGCTCTCGATGTCTGGAGTTTTTTTAAGAGATCGTTGATCAGCACCTGCTCGGCGAGCTTCTTCTTGTACTCTTCGAGCTCGGCTTCGAGAGATTGAATTTTACGCGCTTCGCTTCTTGTATGACCCATCGATTCGAGTTCTTCAACACGTGCGCCTTTGGCTTGTTCGTCGAATTGAACACGCCACTTGTAGAGATAACCCTGCGGTACCCCAAGCTCGCGAGCGACTTCTTCCGCACGCCTTTCGCCCGATACATATTCCGCTACCGCTTTGAGCTTTTGCTCGTCACTGATCTGGAATTTCGATTTTCTCGCCATCTGTCTAGCTCCCGTTCTCTTATCGGAAGCCAGTCGAGTTTTATCAAGTTGATACGATCTTCGTCTCTAGCTCAGCGCCCGCACTCCACAATGGAGCGAGGAAATATTGAGTAATTTATAAGAAAATCTGTTTTTGGTGAAAACTCTCAGTTTTTGAATTCGGCATGCCGAGACTTGGATAACAATGCATGAAATCTAACGGAGAGGAAACTGTATGGGATATGTCAGTCCGCCGGAATTTGTGGTGTTGAAACAGATTCGAATCACTAACTTTCGTTCAGAGAAGAATTGTGTCGAAAAGACTGTTGAAATGCTTTTTCTGGGACAGGGGGAGTGGTTCGGGTATTACAACAAAATTGGAGCCAAGAAGCGAATTCTTGCGGCGTTTGTTCAAACATTTTGGGCGGTACTGGCAGTAGTTGGTCTGGCTTGGGGCTTAGGTTTATTTATGCCGGAGTCGGATGACATGAAGTCGTCAATGGTCGGAATATTGGTTGCGGTGTTTGGTGCGACTCTATGGCGCGAGATGAAAGACATTTATGGAAAGTGGGATTACCTTGCAAAAGTATTTAATGATGTCGTTAAGACTCCGCCTTTGAAGGTTAGGTCACATCAGGGGGTATTGAATGGCGGTATGTACTCGATTCGCGAACATTTAGCGGCGTGTTTGGCCTACGATATACTTACTATGAATATGTGGGCTCACCGCAGTTTTCGGAAGTTTTTTGCTGAAATGCTTGAAAAGGCTATTGCAGATAAATACATGGAACAGCCACACATTGTGATAGATACTTTGAGTTCTATTGCTAAGGACGGAATAGCCTTTTCAGAGGCGAGTGGTCTCCTCGGTGGATACATAGAAAGCCTGCGACATCCTCAAGATAGGCCCAGTGGTCAAATGCCTACGAGACAATTTTCAGACGTGACGCTGCGTCGTGATGGAAGACGGGCTTTGAATCGGCAGAGGGAAAGATTTGGCAATCAGTCGGCTGCTTTATCGAAACGCAGGAGATGATCATGCCAATAGATATTCGCCGTCTGTTAGCTTGTTCTTTAGTATGGATGGCGAGGACGCTGAAACTGCACTTCATTCAGTCATTTCCACTGGCTAGATTTAGGCTCTAACGTAAAGTAGGCCCGCTTTTAAAACGGAGGCCCTTCGAAGGTCCAGGCGATCAGGGTCAACGCTCGTGGATTCGGAATATCGTCAACTGCCCGATTGCAATCGTGTTCTACTGTGGGGGAACTCGCGCTTTGCCCAGAGTAGGGGCATAAAAAGTCAGACTTGCTATTTGGGCCAAGTCGTACTTTACCTAGTCGTCTAGATGTGTGGAATTGCCGGACATTTCTCAGCTCCAACAGATCGTGAACTGAAATCACGCATGGTGAAGGCCATGACCGATCGGATTGTTCATCGAGGACCCGACGGTGAGGGTATTTGGATTTCTGAAGACGGTCGTGTCGGTCTTGGTCATCGACGCTTAAGTATCATCGACATCGAGACGGGTTCGCAGCCGATGACGGGACGCCAGGGGCACGTCATCGTGTTTAACGGCGAGATCTACAATTACAAAGAACTAAAGAACGAGCTCGGCGACTACCCCTACAAAACGGCAAGTGACACTGAGGTCATTCTTGCTGGCTACGAGAAATGGGGCGAGGGAGTCGTCGATCGGCTGCGCGGCATGTTTGCGATCGCGATTTTTGATCAGAAAACCGGTGACGTTTTTTGTGCACGTGATCCATTGGGCATCAAGCCATTTTATTACTCTAAGACATCGCAAGCATTCGTCTTTGGTAGCGAAGTAAAAGCGCTTCTTCCTCATATGGATGAGATCGCGGTCGATCCGAAGCCGCTAAAAGAATACTTCGTGTTTCAGCTCCAGATGGTGGATCGCACGCTTTTTAAAGGCGTCTCGCAATTGCCGCCCGGGCATACATTGAAGATCGCCCGAGATGGTGCAGTCACGGTGCGGCGTTATTGGCGGCCTAGCTATGAACCAAAAGATCTGCGCAAGCGCTCGCAAGCGGATATCGCCGAGGAGTTGCGCGAAGTACTTCGTCGTTCCGTGTATCTACACACGCGCGCAGATGTTCCGATTGGTGCCTACGTTTCCGGCGGTGTCGACTCGTCCTTCGTTTTGTCGATGGCGCGTGAGCAGCATCAAGAAGAGATGCTGGGATTCACTGGGAAGTTCGAAGGTTACGACGGGCGCTTCGACGAAAGTCAGTATGCGCGAGATGTCGGCTTAAAGAATGGTGTTCGTGTTCTTGAGAGGTCGATCACAGCAAAGGACTTCCAAGATAGCTTCATGAAGCTTGTCTATCACATGGACTATCCCGAAGCTGGCCCTGGTTCATTTCCACAGTTTGCAGTTTCGGAACTCGCGAGCCAACACCGCAAGGTCGTACTCGGTGGCCAAGGCGGGGACGAGATCTTTGGCGGTTACG
>JAVFAU010000216.1:0-4334 GCA_034002335.1 Bdellovibrionales bacterium
TTTTCCGTCATCCGCCGATGCCGCAGTTTGGAGCGGATGTAACGGAAGAAGAGAAAAAAGCGCCTGAGGTGAAGTTTTAGTGGAAGGTCGCGCGCTGGGTTCTTTGTCGGGAGTTTTTTCTGGGGGCTTTTCTGGTGGCTTCTCTGGTGGCTTCTCTGGGGAGGGGCGACGGCCGACGCTCGTAGCCTTGCTTGCAATCGGGGTGGCTTTCGCTTTGGTGTACGGCACGCTGGTTGGCGGAGCTCTCGCCCAGAGCGGAGCCGCAGCTCAGACGGAGTTTAAGGTTCCGACCTTGACTGGTCCCGTTATGGACGAGGCCAAACTTCTCTCGGCGGTGGATTCGAGGCAGCTCGACCGTCGCTTGCGTGATCTGCACGCGGCGGGTGGCCCTCAGATTAATGTCGTCACGATCCCATCGCTTTCGGGGCTTCCAATCGAGATGGCGACGATTCGCATCGTCGATGCGTGGAAGCTCGGAGATAAAAAACGAGACGATGGTGTTCTTCTGTTGGTCGCTCTTCAGGAACGAAAGATTCGCATCGAAGTCGGTCAGGGGCTCGAGGGAGTTTTGACCGACGCGTTCTCTCGACGGGTGATCGCAAACATCATCACGCCCCATTTTAGGACGGGCGATACCTCGGCGGGCCTTGTTCAAGGTGTCGATGCAATTGTTCAGGCCGTAACGGCGGAAGGTGCTGGTCTTGAGAAGGCGGCGCCACGAGAGCGTGGCTCCGATAAGTCGGGAGCGCGCTACGCATTTATCATTTTGATTTTCGCCATTTTTATTCTGCTACAAATCTCGGGACGAGGTGGTGGCGGCGGGCGCTCTGTGGGCGGTTATGGACGACGCAGTCGAGCGGCACAAGCTGCCGGCTGGGGAGGTTTAGGCGGCGGCTTGGGCGGACTGGGTGGCGGTGGATTTGGTGGTCGCAGTGGTGGCGGCGGATTCGGCGGCGGTTGGAGTGGCGGCGGTGGCGGCTTCTCTGGCGGTGGTGCTTCGGGAGGCTGGTGATGGCGGAAAAACAAATTCCAGCGTGGCTGGTGGGAGCACTTTCTGTCGAAGACATGAATCGCATTGAAGCAGCTGTGAAGAAAATCGAGCGGCGTACATCCGCCGAAATCGTCCCGATGGTGGTGCACCGTTCGACGATGAGGGCGACGGGGAATCGTATTTTGTTCTGGATCTCGTTTGCTCTCGTCGGTGTGCTTGGAGCGACCTGGCTTGCAGGGGCAGGTGGCGTTGACGACGCGATTGTGCAAAAAAGTATCTCGTTCTTGGGGATTTGGCCGACGTCGGCGACTCATATGTGGATGATGCTTTTCGCGGAGCTTCTTGTCGTCTTGTTCGCGTTTGGATTCGCGTGGACTTTTTCGTCTTGGGTTTCGAGATACGATTGGGCTCACCGCGCTGTGCTCCCGTTTGAAGATCAGGTTTTGGAGGCGGAACATCGTGCGGAGGCGGAGTTTCATTCGTCGGACGTGCGCTCGACATCGGGGAGAAGCGGTGTCTTGCTTTTCGTTTCGATGTTGGAGCACCGGGCGATACTGCTTGCTGATCAAGCGATTGCGGAGAGATTGCCCGAAGCGGTATGGGTCGAGGCTCTTTCAAAGCTGTTGGCCGGGATCAAGAGTGGAGAAATGGGAACGGGGTTTGTCGAGGCTCTCGATGAGATAGGCGAAATTCTCGCATTTCATTTTCCGGCTGACACGGGCGAACCAAACCGAAACGAACTTTCGGACCGCTTAAGAATCATCGAATAAAATCCCCACGCGGACAGCAGAGGTGCTGACGGCTGTCTTTTGAAAAACTCATCTGAGCATTTTAGTAATGGCCCATTTGCGATTTGGGAAATCGAAGAACCAATTCGCTTGGCGCAAGGTGCTGTATCCCAAGCAAAAATTAGGTTGGATCTCGATCTTTGGGTCCTTGCGTGAGAACTCCACGGCTGCGGCTTTTAGTAGGTGGAATTTCAGGCCGGCAATGACCATGCCGCTCATCATGTAAATTGGCGTTTCCATTTGCGTGTTTGTCGAGTCTGTTCCCATTTCGTGGCCGAGCGGAGTGAACAATTGTGAGTTCCTTCTAACGAATTCGATGTCTACCAGGGTGATTCCAGCGCCTGTATCCCAAATTGCGTTGTCTAAAACTCCACCGGCTTCAACGTTGATATGAGGAATGAGGCCCCTGTCCATGAAGATATCGTGATACACGGAGCCAGACTCTTCTCCTGCATGAAACCGTACTTCATTGTTATCAAAGTCGAACTGAAGGCAGTGATCGCCAAGAATATCCATACCGAGCAGATGCCTATCTGTTCCTTGCTCTGGCGCACGGGAAACGGTCAAATTCTCGCGCTTTATAGGTCCGACCGAAATACTGGCTATCTGCACGAGATCGTACTCGGCTCGGCCAAAAGTTCCCGAAGAATGCCGCTTACCGACCTCTGTCAATTGTTGAGTAAATCTGTTCCTCATGAGCGTGGTGGAAGCGCAGCCCGTATCCAGAAGAAATCTACATGCCTCGTTCTGGACTGAGCCCTCAACGTAAACCTCGGCAGTTTGTCTGGAGTCATCGTCAAATTTACGAGGAGCTTCAGTGAACTCATATGCGGGGCCGCCTCCTAGCGCTCTTAATTTAAAAGCTAGGCCAACAAGCTCAATGATTTTATATTTAAACGCCGAAAGAAGATCCGCAGCCGCAGGTTTTGGCTGCGTTCGGATTTGAGAAAACAAACCCTTTGCCGTTTAAGCCGCCTTCGAAATCAAGTGTCATGCCGACAACGTAGAGGAAGCTCTTTTTGTCGATCACAACGCGTGTGCCGTGCTGTTCAAAGACTTTGTCGTCGGAACCAACGGACGTATCGAAGTCGAGCTTGTAGGACATGCCTGAGCAGCCACCCGGAATGATTTTAACGCGCAAAAAGCCCTCGTCTGGAGCGGAGGCTTCTTGTTTGAGTCGCTGAATTTGTTTAGCTGCTGTTTCGCTGACTTGGACCATAGACCCCAGTTTAGCCGAAACCCTCCAAAAGATCAAAGACGACGCATTTAAGGTTCGCTATCCTGACCATGAACCTCGGTTAGACCTCGAAAAGACCCTTAAGAAGGGCTTTAAATGAGAAGAGGAGCGATGCGCGTGAAGCGTCTTCAGTTTAAAAACGATAAAACCTCAAAAAAAACCTCAGAAAAGTCTTCGAACGAGGCCCTATCTGGGGCTCCTGTAAAGTGGGGGCCGCGGTCCAGTCAGATCGCCGATATGGGGGGTGATGAGCAGCGTGGGTTTATTCAGAACCTGACTGGAATTGAAGCTCCCGAGGCCTGGAGCGATCAGGCTGTGAATATCGTCGTTCGGCAGTATTTAAGAAAGAATCTACCGGATGGTTCGCGGGAGACGAGTATCAAAGCGCTGCTTGAGAGGGTTGTTGGGTCGATTCGCACGTTTGCGGAAGGCGAGCTGAGGGCATTTCAAGATGCGAGCGATAGTCTTGAGTTTGAGGCGCAGCTGTTTGATTTGGTCGTCCGACAAAAGGCTTCGTTTAATTCGCCGGTTTGGTTTAATTGCGGACTATGGCATCGCTATGGCGTTGTCGGAAACTCCGGCAATTGGGCGTGGGATTTTTCACAGAAGCGGGCGGTGCCGATTGAAAATGCGTATGCGCGCCCTCAGGCATCGGCTTGTTTTATTCAGAGCCTTGACGACGATTTGAATTCAATCTTCGACCTCGTGAAAAACGAGGCGCGGCTTTTTAAATATGGAAGCGGATCGGGAACGAATTTTTCGAACTTGCGAAGTCGGTACGAAGAACTCTCGGGCGGTGGGACGAGCTCGGGGCTGATGAGTTTTCTTGAAGTGTTCGACCGCGCCGCGGGAGCGACGAAGTCGGGAGGGACGACGAGACGAGCGGCGAAGATGGTTTGTCTTGATCTCGATCATCCGGAAATTTTGGAGTTCATCCGCTGGAAGGCCAAAGAAGAGGCGAAAGCTCAGGCTTTGATCGCGGCTGGTTTTTCGGGAGGGATGGACGGCGAAGCGTATCGCACGGTCTCAGGGCAAAACTCGAATAATTCGGTACGCGTGACCGACGAATTTATGCGGCTGTGCGAGCAAGATGGTGATTGGGAAACGCGTGAGCGTAGGACGGGGCGTGTGGTCGAAAGGCTTAAGGCCCGAACGATTTTGCGAGCTATCGCGGAGTCCGCGTGGCTTTGTGCGGACCCCGGTATTCAGTACGAAGGCGCGATTCAAGCCTGGCACACGAGCAAATCTTCAGGGGCGATTCGCGCCTCGAATCCTTGTTCGGAGTTTAAGTTTCTTGAGGATACAGCCTGCAATATGG